>JABSPN010000248.1 GCA_013214425.1 Flavobacteriaceae bacterium
AGACCCGGCAGACCCTCCTAAAAACATCAATCCAAAAAACATCACAGTAAGAAAAGGAGTCCAACTAGTGTAATCTGCAGTGACAAAACCTGTTGTAGTAACCACAGCAATTACCTGAAATGCAGCATGTCTAAAACTAGTCTCGAATGAGTTGGATATCTCTACATTGGTTTTCAAAAAGATAATTAAGGCTGCAGCTAACGTGAAGATGACAATAAAAATAGTATATAATTTAAACTCTTCATCTCGTATAATTTTCTGAACCCTACCTTTCAATGCAAAGTAACTTAGTACAAAATTACTTCCCGCTAAAAACATAAATACAATAATAATGTATTGAATTAGAGGAGTATCATTCCAATGAGCTATACTAGCATTTTTAGTCGAAAAACCTCCTGTTGACAATGTAGACATAGAATGATTAACAGCGTCAAAAAGAGACATGCCAGCTAATTTTAACAAAAGGGTTTCGGCAACTGTATACAGCACATAAATTAACCATAAACGCTTAGCTGTATCTGTTATTCTTGGGTGTAGCTTATCACCACTTGGTCCTGGAGCTTCAGCTGCAAACAACTGCATACCTCCAATTCCCAATAAAGGTAAGATGGCTATCGCCAACACAATAATCCCCATTCCTCCTAGCCAATGCGTCATACTCCTCCAGAATAAAACTCCTTTTGGTAAAGCTTCGATATCATTTATAACACTTGCTCCAGTAGTGGTGTAACCCGATATTGTTTCAAAAAACGCGTCAGTAAAATTCATGATCGACTCAGAGAACAGATAAGGTAAGGAACCAGAAACAGACATGATGATCCAACCTAAAGTAACAACCACATACCCTTCTTTCTTATTAATCTCCTTTTTATGATCCTTAGTGATAACCATTAACAAGGCACCTACAACCAAGGTTACAAAGCCTGCAAGAGCGATCTCTAAAATTTGCCTTCCATCAGAAATCCATCCCACCAAAGCAGCAATAAACATAAATCCGCCATTGAACAACAACAGCAGTCCCATGAAGTGAAATATGATCTTATAATTAAGGCTTTTCAATACTAAATGTTTTGTATTATGCTATAAGAAGAGTTGCTCTACTTTTTTCAGAGCCTGAGGTAAACAACAAACCACTATTCGGTCTCCAGCTCTAATTTCAAAATCACCAAGAGCGATTAGTCCTTCTTCGTTTCGTATCACTCCTCCAATAATAGCTGTTCTAGGGAACTCAATATCTTTAATCATTTTACTACAAACTTTAGACTCATTGTTGACTATAAACTCTAAGAGTTCGGCATTCATATTATGGAGTTTGGTAATTGCGACTACTTCTCCTTTTCTAATATATCTGAATATATCGTTGGCCGCCAGTAATTTTTTATTTATTAGGGTATCAATTCCAATAGATTGTGACAACCTGAAATAGTCCATGTTCTCAACTAAAGCAATTGTTTTCTTTATATTTTTTGATTTCGCTACAAGGCAAGACATGATATTAGTTTCTGAATTACCTGTTACAGCAATAAAAGCATCCATTTGCCCAATTGACTCCTCACTTAACAACTCTACATTTCTTCCGTCTCCATTAATAATAAGTGCTTGAGGTATTTCTTCTGATAAATCTAAAGCCTTGTCTTTATTACTCTCAATTAACTTAACATTGAATTTATCTTTACATAAATCCATTGCAGTTTTGATACCAATCTTACTTCCTCCAAGAATCATCACATTCTTAATATCCTTCTTCACCTTACCTGTTAACTTATACAACTCTTCAACTCCTCCAGTAGATGTAATAAAGTAAACCTGATCTCCTTCTTTAAACTTCGTATCTCCTCTAGGAATAATGGTGTATTGGGTTCCAAAACGTTTTATTGCTATTGGAACAAAATGTATTTCAGGTAAAATGGCAGCAGCTTCTTTAACTGTCTTATCAACAAAACTAGCAGTTCTGGATAAGGTTAACCCTACCATAGTCAAGGCACCATTATCAAATTGATAGGTATCGTTAAAGGCAGCTTGTGTTAATAACAATTCTATTTCTGTAGCAGCTAATGACTCTGGAGAAATCACCTCATCAATTCCCAATTGAGTAAAACCTATCTCATCTTTGTTTTCTAAAAATTCAGTATTGGATATTCTGGCTATGGTTCTTTTAGCACCAAGTCTTTTTGCTAACACACAAACCGTAATGTTGGTTGTTTCAGAAGAGGTAACTGCTATGAATAAATCGGCATTGGATACTCTGGCATCTTTAAGAACTGAGATAGACGTTGCATCACCTTTTAAAGTTCTGATATCTAAATTATTATTCGCATAATACAAACTCTCTTTATGACAATCAATCAAGGTAATATCTTGAGATTCATAAGAAAGTAGTTTTGCTAAATGAAACCCTACTTCTCCTGCACCGGCAATAATTATCTTCACTTTAAAATTCTATTTATATTTTTAAGGTAAAAACCAAAACATTCAACAAAGATACGTTAAAATTCAAGTTTAATTGCAAACTTTAATTGTAAGACTAATGTTTATATTATCTTTGCCAAAATTTTTTTGATGTCTGGAGTAATCAAACCATACAAAGATTCTGAATCTTCCAAAAAGGAACAAGTAGCAACTATGTTCGATAATATTTCTAAGGAATATGATGGGCTTAATAGGGTAATCTCTTTTGGTATTGATCAAAAATGGAGAAAGAAAGTGGTTAAAATCATTCAGGATTCAAAAGCTAAAACAGTTTTAGACATCGCCACAGGAACTGGAGATTTAGCGATTATGATTGCAGAAAAAACTGAAGCTTCAAAAATAATTGGTTTAGACATTTCTCAAGGAATGTTAGACGTAGGGGTGAAGAAAATTTCAGACAAAAAGCTATCCAATAAAATCGAAATGGTTTTGGGTGATTCTGAGAAGATCCCTTATGAGGATAATAGATTTGACGCTATCGCTGTTGCTTTTGGTGTGCGAAACTTTGAAAATCTCGAAAAAGGTTTGGCTGAAATCTTAAGAGTCCTAAAACCAAACGGGACCTTCATTATTTTAGAAACAGCTGTTCCAACTAAAAGTCCGTTCAAACAATTTTACAATATTCACTGCAATGTTCTATTACCATTAATTGGAAAATTATTTTCTAAAGACAACAAGGCTTATGGTTATCTATCTGAATCTGCAGCTCATTTTCCATATGGTGAAGCACTAAACAATATTTTACGTAAAATTGGGTTTACTAATGTTAAAGATTACGCACAAACATTCGGAGTGGCATCCATTTATGTGTCATCAAAATAATATTATGAAAAAGTTACTGGTTTATATATGTATTTTCTTGATTTCGCAGAATATGTTTTCACAACTATTCAGCAAGGAGAAGATTCGCAACCTTGAAAACATCGATAAGAAAACACTTACCTGGGGATATTACTTAGGGTTTAATGTTAGAGATTTCAAGTTTGATTATAACCAATTAGATTTTAATGGGACTGAAGACGATATTCGAGTTGAGACATCGGCAGGTTTTAATGTAGGACTAATCGGAGATTTGAGATTATCTAACCATTTAAATTTAAGATTAGAGCCAGGAATTTCTTTCAGCACAAGAATTCTTACATTTCCGGGATTTGCAGATGAAGCCGATTTCTTAAGAGAAGTTAAATCTACATACATACACCTACCACTATTATTAAAGATGAGTACCAAAAGGATTAACAACTTTAAACCTTTTGTTGTAGCAGGTATTTCGACTTCTATTAATATGTCAAGTAACGAAGCAAACCCTGATGACAATAGTAATGGTCAATTTAGAATGACCAAAAATGCCTTCTATTACGAACTAGGATTTGGAGTCGATTTATATTTATATTACTTCAAATTCACTCCTTCTATTAGAGGTGTATTCGCTATGACAGATGAGTTAGTAAGAGACGAAGATCCTAATAGTCCATGGACAAGTAATATTAGTACTATGCAGACTCGTGGTATTTTTATAAATTTCACTTTTCAGTAATCGTTCTTCTTTTAAATTCACTCAACAATATAGATGTTGCAGTTGCAACATTCAAACTTTCTGTTTCCTGAATATCACCAAATCTAGGAATACTGATTTTATGATTGATATATTTTTCAATAGCATCACTTATACCATTTGCTTCATTACCCAATACAATAATCCCTTCCTGAATTATAGATGAAGTATACACATTCTCACCGTCCATATAGGCACCATAAACTACTTTGTCAGTAGTATTCAGATACGCTTCAAGATCAATATAATAAACCTGTATCCTAGATAATGACCCCATAGTTGCTTGTACAACTTTCGGATTGTAGCAATCAACCGTTTCTTTAGAACATAGCACCGATGACACCCCAAACCAATCACATAATCGTATAATAGTACCTAAGTTACCTGGATCGCGTATATCATCTAAAGCTAGCTTCAAGCCTTTATTATCTATTACCCCCTCATCAATTATTTCGAAAATCGCCAGAGCTGAACTGGGATTTTTAAGACTACTGATTTTTTTCATCTCAGCCTTAGTAATAATTTCTTTATTTTCAATCGCATGAAAACCTGCTTCATCTACAAGATATAATTGGTGTAGTTTGTATTCAGAATTAATAAATTCATTGATGGTTTTCAGGCCTTCAACAATAAAAAGTCTGTGCTTATTCCTATATTTTTTGACAGATAATGCCTTTATTAATTTAATTTGGCTTTTGCTTAACATTCAAATAGTGTATTTTTGAAAATTAATATAATATCAGGGGTTGAAATTTTATTTCACAAAAATAACATGTATCGTTTTTGCTCTTTCATTTTTAGTATCCTGTAATATTACTAAAAACTTGGAAAGTAATGAACATCTACTTACAAAGAATACCATTTTTGTAGATAGTGTTAAAAACCGTGACTACAAATTAAACAACTACTTATATCAAAAACCTAATAGTAACTTATTAGGCTTCCCTTTACGATTAGGCATCTATAATCTTGCCAGAAAGACCCCTGATTCTTTTTACATTGAAATCATTGTAAGAAATTTTGGAAGGTCTGTTTCAGAGGAAGTGAGTGTCTCAGCAATTCGAACCTTGGAAGATGGAACTGTTATTACTTATGATCCTCAAACATATGACCGAGTACTATTTCAGGACACATTGCAATACGTAATCAACAAAGACCCCTTG
>JABSPN010000249.1 GCA_013214425.1 Flavobacteriaceae bacterium
CACTTTAGAAGGATTGAACATAACTCCTTACAATGAGATTGGAAGTGAAGTAAGTAAGTTTGATATGAGCTTTTCTTTTACAGAAGATAAAGAAGGCATCCACTTACGATTAGAGTACAATAAAGACATCTACGATGCATCATTGATAGATCAACTTTACAACCATTTAGAACGATTAATTACTTCGGCATTAAAGAACCAAGACGAGAGTATCCAAAGTCTAAGAATTCTATCTAAAGAAGAAGAAATTGAACTATTAGAGACCTTTAATGATACCGAGATAGATTATCCAAAAGATAAAACAGTTCTTGATTTATTTAAGACTCAGGTTGAAAAGAAACTTGATACCATAGCTGTTGTATATGAGAATCGAAAAATCACCTACAGAGAATTAGATGAACGCTCTGATGAACTAGCTAATTTTATCATATCTCAAGGAATAATAGAAGAGGAAAATATAATCGGAATTTTATTAGATCGAAGTGAATGGATTGTGATTAGTATGCTTGCTGTACTTAAAGCAGGATGTGCTTACGTATCTATTGATCCGTTATTTCCAAATAAACGTATTGAATATATCAAAGATGATAGTAATTGTGAAATTATTATTGATAAAACATTCTTAGAAATCTTTCAATCATCTAATAAAAACTCGGAAGCATTAGAAATTGAAATTAGATCTAATCAACTTGCTTATATCATTTATACTTCTGGTTCTACGGGTCAACCAAAAGGAGTAATGATTGAGCATAAGAGTTTAGTGAACTTCTTAGACGATTATCAACTTGAAAAATCAAAAACTTCACTGACATGTAAGACAATTTTTGATGTCTCTGTGTTTGAGATAATGGGTTCTATAACTTCTGGAAGTACCTTATTTATTCCAAATGAAGAAATTGTTTCTAATCCAAAAGAGTATGCGAATTTTCTTTATGAGAATAAAATATCTCATTGTTATATTCATCCAATGCATTTAAAAGAAGTATCCAATCAATTTGCTACTTATGATAATGTTTACTTGAAAAAGATATTAATTGGGGTTGAAGGAATTCAACCAGCAGCAATTGAATGGTATCATGAAAATAATGTTGATATTATCAATGCATATGGCCCAACAGAAAGCACAATTTGTGCAACTAATCTAAAAGTCGATAGTCTAAAGGCTATCAAAACTCCTTATATTCCAATTGGTACACCATTGAATAATTACCAGACTTATATTTTAGATTCTTACAGTCACAATCTACAACCTAAAGGAGTGATTGGAGAATTGTGTATCTCAGGAGCTGGATTATCAAGAGGTTATTTAAATCAACCTGAACTTACCGCAGAGAAGTTCATTGCACATCCTTTTACAAAAGGAGAGCGATTATACAAGACTGGCGATTTAGCACGTTGGCTTCCAGACGGCAATTTAGAGTTTTTAGGAAGAAAAGATACTCAGTTAAAATTAAGAGGGTATCGTATTGAACTCGGAGAAATAGAACACAAACTAGGCCAACTGCCTGAGATATCTCAAGTCTTGGTAGATACAATCGACTACCAAAATGAAAGATATTTAGCAACTCTTATTGTTAGCGAATCAGAGTTTAATAAAGAAAATTTAAAAGAATCTCTTCGTTTAGAATTACCGGAGTACATGATACCTAATTTCTTTCAAAGAGTAGATAAACTACCTCTAACTCCAAATGGAAAGGTAGATAGAAAAGCAATATCTAAACTTTTTGTAAAAGAATTAGGAGAAAGAGAGTATGTTGCTCCAAGAAATAAAGTAGAAGAAACGTTAGTAATAATTTGGCAAGAAGTATTAGGTATGGAAAATATAGGAATCACTGATAACTTTTTCGAATTGGGAGGACACAGTTTAAAAGTAATTGCTATTAGAAATCGAATCAAACAAGAGTTTGATATTGAACTCCAAGTGAAAATGTTCTTTAACAAACCAACAATACATAGCATTTCTGAAGTCATCAAAATGCTTTCCTCAAATGTGAATATCGAGGAAGATTATGAAGAAATTACCATCTAAAACTTTTTAAATAGTATTGGAATTAATAAGTCAACTTAGCAAACTCGGAGTTCAACTTCGAGAAGAAAACGGTGAACTTAAAGTTGCTGCTCCAAAAGGAGTTTTAACACCTGAATTGATTAATCGTATCAAAGCAGAAAAGAAACAACTTTTGAGGTTACTAGTGCATAGAAGTCATAAATCGATCCCAAAGGCTCCTGTTCAGAAATTATATCCGTTAACATCTTCACAACTTAGGCTTTGGGTGTTAAGTCAGTTTGAAGGTGGCGGAAAAGCCTACAATATTCCGGGAGTTTTAAAGATGGAAGGAAGATTAGATACTAAAGCTTTAGCATCGTCCTTTCATTATTTGATAAAACGACACGATAGTCTAAGAGCATATTTTGTGGAAAAAGAGGGTAAAGTGTACCAAAAGATACTTCTAACAGAAAAATTAAACTTTATCCTTAACCAGGAAAAAATAAGTCAAGAGCAATTAGAAGGTAAAATAGTATCCTTCTACCAAGAAGAGTTTAATTTAAATAAGGCACCACTATTAAGTGCAAAGTTATTGCAAGTATCGACAGATGAATACTATTTATTATTTGCCATCCACCATATTATAGGCGATGGTTGGTCTATGGAAATACTGATCAAAGAACTTATACAGGTTTATAAGAATATAATAAATAAAGAAGCAATAGTTCTTCCTGAATTGAGTATCCAATATCAAGATTATGTAGTATGGACTCAAAGTAAAGAACAACAAAATGTTATTCATAAGCAAGAAGATTATTGGCTAGATAGATTCAAGGGAGAAATCCCAGTGTTAGAACTTCCCAGTTACAAAAGACGTCCACTTGTCAAGACTTATAATGGGAGTGCCAAACACTATAGCTTTGGTAAAGAGTTGAGTGAGAAGCTCAATCAGTTTAGTAAAGAACAAGGAGCTACCTTATACATGAGTCTATTAGCTGCTGTTAATGGACTGTTATATAGATATACCAATCAGAGTGATATTATTATCGGTACACCAATCGCAGGTCGCTCACATGAGGAGTTAGAAGATCAGGTAGGATTGCACCTAAACACCCTAGCGATCAGAACTGACTTTGAGGGGAGCAATAGTTTTAAAGAACTGGTACAAGTCCAAAAAGAAATCTTACTAGAAGCATATGCAAATCAGGATTATCCTTTTGATTTATTGGTAGAGAAGCTCAAACTAAAAAGAGACACTTCAAGATCAGGACTATTTGATGTGATGGTGGTGCTACAAAACCAACAAGAGACGGCAATCACTTTGGAAGGATTGAACATCACCCCTTACAATGAGATTGAAAGAGGGGTAAGTCAGTTTGATATGAGCTTTTCTTTTACAGAAGATAGAGAAGTTATTTACTTACGATTGGAGTACAATAGTGATATCTACGATGCATCACTTATAGATCAACTTTACAACCACTTGGAGCAATTGATTACTTCGGCATTAGATAACCAAGAAAATAGTATCCAAACTCTAAGGATATTATCCAAAGAGGAAGAGATAGAATTATTAGAGACCTTTAATGATACTAAAGTAGAGTATCCAAAGGATAAAACAGTAATTGATTTATTTAGGGAACAAGTCGTAAAGACTCCTGATGCTTTAGCTGTGGTATATGAAGAAGCAACATTCACCTACCAGGAGTTAGAAGATGTATCTAATGCAATGGCAAATGATTTACTATCAAGAACAACAATAGAGAAAGAGTCCTTAATTGGTGTGGAATTAGATAGAAGTGAATGGCTTGTCGTCAGTTTATTAGCAATTCTTAAGACAGGAGGTGCCTATGTGCCTATCGATTTAACATATCCACAACAGCGAAAGGATTATATTAAAAAAGATAGTGCATTTGCATTCACAATTACAGAAACATACATCAGTGAGTTTAAAACCAAGCAAAAGGACATAAGTGCTCCAAAGATAACAATCAGTTCTAGTCAATTAGCCTATGTTATATATACTTCAGGGTCGACAGGACAACCCAAAGGAGTAATGATTGAGCATAGGAATGCTGTAGCTATGATGGAATGGTCTAGACAAGAATTTGATGCAGCTAAGTTTTCTATTGTATATTTTTCTACCTCTCATTGTTTCGATATTTCTGTATATGAGATTTTTTATACGTTGAGTATTGGCAAAACGATAAGGGTATTAGAAAATGGCTTGTCTATTTCTAAGTATCTCGACAAGGATGAAAGGGTACTTATTAACACTGTGCCATCTGTTATTCAGTCGATTATTGAAGCAAAAGTGGACATATCTAACGTGTCTATCTTAAACATGGCAGGAGAGATTATTCCACCTCTTTTTAGTGAACTATTGCCACTAGATGATATAGATGTTTATAACTTGTACGGCCCCTCAGAGGACACAACGTATAGTACATATTACCAACTACAAAAAGTAACAAAAAGAGCCGTATCTATTGGTAAACCCATTACTAATACACAGGTTTATATACTATCAGAAAACGATGAATTACAGCCTAAATCAGTAATAGGAGAATTATGTATTTCAGGAACAGGTTTATCAAGGGGTTATTTAAACCGACCAGAGCTTACTGAGGAAAAATTCAAAGCGCATCCGTTTAAAGAAGGAGAGCGCTTATACAAGACAGGAGATTTAGCTCGATTGTTGCCAGATGGTACTATAGAGTTTATTGGAAGAAAGGATACTCAAGTAAAAATTAGAGGGTATCGCATAGAACTTGGGGAAATTGAATTTGCGTTGATAAATATGGGAACAATATTACAGTCTTCTGTTATTGTTAAATCTGAAGTTGACACAGATTGTATAGTTGCATA
>JABSPN010000025.1 GCA_013214425.1 Flavobacteriaceae bacterium
ATGCAAAAATGGGGCAGTACTTACGTCTAAAAGTTTCAGGTTATTGTACTGAACTTCTAATTGGCGTAGCTCACTGTTCAAAACTAGATCTAACTCATTTAATGAATTATAAGACAAATCTAAATTCTGCAACAAACTATTAAAAGTTAAATCAATTTCAGTGATTAAATTCCCTTGAAATGACAAAGTCACTAAGTAAGGATTGTTTGTTACATCAAGTGATGTAATATCATTTCCTCCTGCACTAAGAGTTAATAAGTTATTGTTATTACTAAGATCTAAAGATGTTAAGTCATTATTAATACAAACTAATGATGTCAAATTTGGCAAACTAGTAACATCTAATTCCGTCAAATTATTACCAAAACATTCTAACCCTTCTATTAAAGTATTAGCCGAAATATCTAATTCAGAAATATCATTTAAAGCACAATTTAAATCGGTTAAAGCTACATGATTGATTATATCAAGGCTAGTCAGGTCATTCGCAGCACAATTTAAATCCTCTAGCAATAAATTATTACTAATATCGATACTTGTTAAAGAATTAGACGAACAATTTAGTATTCGTAATTGTGAATTATTACTTGTGTTTAGGTTCGTTATATTGTTGCCTGAACATTTTAGATTAACTAGAGCTATATTACTTGTAAGATCCAGACTCGTTAGATTATTAGCATCACAAAACAATACAGTTATATTAATAAAAGCCTCTATTCCTGTTAGGTCTGAAATATTATTATTGTTAACATATAATTGAGAAACACCAGCTGCATCTGTATTTAAAATATTACCATTCATTCCATTGGTATCAATTCCTTGGTTGACTAGCTCTAGCTCAAAATTGACATCAGGAATGGCGGTGGTTTGCCCAAAACAGTTAAGACTGATCAAGATCAGCATTAAAAAAGAGTAAGGTAGTGCCATAAAGTTGTTTTTATAAAACAAAACTCTTAGTTCTACTACGAAACTACAATAGGTTTTTAGTTAGCTACTTGATTTTTTTAGTGAATGACACTTTTTTTCTAGTAAAGAATTACGGTTAAAACTCACTTCTTGTATTGCTAGAGTGTGGCTATATGACTCATCAAATCGTCTTTATAACTCTTTCCTACCGATAATTTATGGGATTGCATAATGACATATCCATTAGAAATAGCATCTATCTTATGTATATTAATTACATAGGATCTGTGAATTCTAATAAAGCTAGGTTCCTCCATTTTACTGTGGATATCTTTTAAGGTGTAACTCACCAAGTGCTTATTGGTTGTGGTTATGATATAAGCATAATTATCGAAGGCCTCTAAAAACAAGACCTCGCTTTTATTTATTTTAATAAGCCTTCCCTTTTCTTTGATAAAAAACGTATCGTTGCCTTTTTTAGTTTTCCTCTTAAATGCTCTTTTGTGTTTATTAAGGGCGATTTCTATATTACTACACAACCCAGTTTCATTAAAGGGCTTATTTAAAAATCCCGCTGGATTAGTATGGGTTACTTTTTCTAAAGTATCCTTATCCGAAAGTGATGTGAGAAATATAAAAGGGATTTCAAAATTCTCTTGAATATATTTAGCACAGGCAATTCCATCTATCTCGCCTTCTATATTAATATCTAACAATACCAAATCTGGTAACAATTCCTCTATTTCGGGTAGCGCTTCTTCTGCATTATCTGAAGAACCACAAACAACATAACCTTCCTTTTCTAAGGCTAGTTGTATGGTATCTGCAATTAAAGGTTCATCTTCAACAATATAAATACGGGTTGTCATACTTCTTTAAACTTTTTAATGAGCACTATTGCTTCAGTTCCTTTACCGGAAACAAAAGAAATATCTGCTTTTAATTTCTTCGCTAAAGAATGAATTAATTTCATTCCGAAGGTATTTTTATCCTCCTCTTTTAGTCCTACTCCATTATCTTTTACAGACAATTGAATATTTTTGTTTCTCCTGAAAAATGAAATGAATACCTCTTTTTTAGCTTGGTCATTTTCAAAGGCATGTTTGATCACATTAGTAACCAATTCATTTACAATTAAACCTATGGGTGTCATGGTATCAATATTCAACATGATTTCTTCAATATCATACGCAACCTTTACATCTTCGGTTAGTTTATACGATTCGAATATATCAGAGACCAAATTCTCTATATAACCCTTAGAAGATATTCCCATTAGATTATCATTCTGATATAATTTTTGATGCAATAAGATCATCGACTTCACTCTTTCCTGAGCTTCAGCAACAGCTCTGGCTGCTTTCTTATTTTCGATATTTTGTGATTGCAAGTATAAAAGACTCGAAACGATTTGAAAACTATTCTTAACACGATGGTGCGTTTCCTTCATCAAAATTTCTTTTTCATTCAGCGCTTTATAAATGATATCGTTTTTCTTTTTCAATATGGTAGCATGCCGCTTATTGTTCCTGAAAAAATACAGTAATCCACCTAACAAAATAAGCACTAAGAGAATAACTCCTATGAGATTGAGCTATAATTTTATCTCTCTTCTCTGCGGATTATAATGCTTGCAACTCCTCTGTGTTTTTTAATATATTTTCATTCCTAATCTCTTGATTTAAACTATCTCTTTTCTGATTAACACGATAAGCTTTTTTATAATTTCCTGTCTTATAGTAATATTGTGACTCCAAATCATAATTGATAACCTGTAGGTCTTTAATTGGATACTCTTTAAGTATTTTTTTACTTGCTAAAAGCGCTTCATAAGCTTTAGCATCTGAATCCAGTTCAATATATGAGGCTAAAAGACCGGTATAAGATTCTATGGTCACATACTTACCGTCAGACTCATTCACAATACTAATGGCTTCTTCAAAGTCAGAAATAGCTTCATGATAACGCTTCAAAGCAATAAAGACATAACCTCTACATTTTAAAGTTGTAGCAAACTGTCTTTTTCTTGTTATGGTTGACAGGTTTTCCTTCCTAATTTCAATAGCTCTTTGAATATAGTATAAAGCTGAATCCAATTGATTCGCTTTTCGATAAACAATCCCCATATTGGTATAAGAGTGAGCTAAGTGATTTTTATCCTCAACTTTACTCCTTATTTTAGCTGCCTTTCGATGAAACTTAATACTGTTCTCATACTGATTCTGAAGCTCGTAAATTTTCCCTACTAAATTGTAGGAAAACCCCAAAGATGCATGCTCAGGAAGTTGTTCTTTAACATCAACCGAACTTAAATAGTTTTCCATTGCAGTACGATAATAGCCTTTTATCTGATATCCAAATCCAATTCTGGTATAAGCAGATCCTAACACAACAGAATCCTTAATTTTAGGAAGGTGGTTTTCCATTTTCATTATGTAGACACTGGTAGAGTCAAGATTTCCCATTCTTGCAGTGAATAACCAAAGTAACTCATTATCCAAACGAATTAAAGCTAAGGTGTCATGGTGTTTCTTCATTAACTTTGCATTCTCATGATGTAGCGCTATAGCCTTATCAAAATCTAAATAATAATAAGACCTTGCCAACTTTCCAATACTATCTTTTTCTTTAATATACAACGCATCCAACTTACTGTTTTGAGCATGACTCAATCCAATAAATACAAAGATTATGAATAGTATTTTATGGGTGACTAAAAGCTTCAAAATGTGATTAGCAATTTAAATTTACAATATAAGAAACCATATTTATTATTCTCCTTTTTAAAACGAAACAAACAGACTCTAATTAGAGTCTATTCACTGTTAACGAACTAAATTTAAATTCAAAACCTAAAACAACGAAACTGATTCAGGGTGATTTAATTACGACTAATCCTCAATATTAATTCTTAGTTAGCTTTTCAACTTTTAATAATTCATTGGTATTGTCATCATATATTTTAACAATATCAATACCAGTTTTTAATCCTGAAAAACCCAATTGTATGTCAACAAAAGTGACTATTGAAGTCACTTCAGATTTATAGATTGCATATACTTTATAATTTATTGAACCAACCTTTGTCTTGATTGTAACAAATGAGTGTATTGGATGAGTATTTAGTATTACTGACACAGGCTCTATATCGCTTTCTGTGAAAATGGTCTATCGAAACACATACTAAGAGTTGTGCTGGGATCGATACTAAGGTTGTTAGGAACATCAAAAATATTCCCCAAACAAATGATCGCATTCGGGTGAAGACTTTCAGTACAAAAGTATTCTAAGTTCGAAATATTGCCATTACATACATCCATATTCTTTAAATGCGTTTCCTGATAGTAATACTGTAAACAATCTCTCATTATTCGAGAAATCAACACTAAAAAATCTATTTGCTGTACCATAAAAATCAGTTAAATTACTCAAGTCAATGTCGATCAGGAAATTTCCAGAACAGCCCAAATCAAATAAAAACTCATTTCTGCTAACATCAAGGTGAGTTAAGTTATTCTAATAACATATAAAAACATTAACCCTCTTAGATTACTGTCATCTATTGAGGTTAAATTAGTATATACTGCAATTAAATGTCTTAGGAAATAAAATCTTCTCCCCTTTAAAAAATAGATTCCTTTGTGACCAATCATCTAATTTGCTTACATTTATTATTCTTTAGGTAAGCACAAAATTATCGTTTAAAATACCATCTCCCATACTACTAAAATGACCAAGAAAAACATAACATTCATAAGCATCATGAGTTTCAATATACAATTCGAATTTGTTATCTTGCAAAAAGGCTTTTTGACCAATTAATTGGTAACTACCTAATAACAGGAATAAAATTTGAGTCTATGTTTTCATAATATTTAGGTTATTTTTCACCTAAATAATTCAAAAAAAGACACATGCATATCATCAAGTTAGCGAACTAACCCATTTTTTTAGTGGATGACTGTTTTTCTGGAGTTAATCTTTCCTGAAAACTTTAGTTTCCTGAAAAATATGTTCAAGTATGGATTTGTCCTGTTCTGTGAAAGCTTCTTGTCTTCTAGCCATCACAACTTCGGCTACTTCAAACGCTTTTTTGGTAAGATAAGTTGTGAATCCTGAACTTCCTCCCCAACTATAACTAGGGATAAAATTCCTGGGGAATCCACTTCCGAAGATATTGGCAAAAACTCCAACAACAGTCCCTGTGTTGAACATGGTATTGATTCCGCATTTAGAATGATCACCCATCATTAATCCACAGAACTGCATCCCGGTTTTAGCAAAACCTTGTGTTTCATAATCCCAAAGTCTTACCTCTGCATAATTATTTTTAAGGTTAGAAGTGTTAGAGTCTGCCCCTATATTACACCATTCTCCTAAAACTGAGTTCCCTAAAAACCCGTCATGTCCTTTGTTAGAATAACCAAAAATCACAGAATTATTTACCTCTCCTCCAACTTTACTATGAGGCCCAACTGTTGTTGGCCCATAAATTTTAGCTCCTAGTTTAAGTGTCGCATTTTCGCAAAGCGCGAAAGGTCCTCGAATAATACTACCCTCCATCACTTCAGCATTTTTACCAATATAGATAGGCCCGTTTGTTGCATTTAGTATCGCACAATTTACCATAGCTCCTTCTTCAATAAAAATATTTTCTTCACCTATAACTTGATTATTCTTCGGAATAGGCTGTGAGGTTCTTCCTTCTGTTAAAAAATTATAATCGGAGGTTATTGCAATACCATTTAAGGCAAAAATATCCCAAGTATGTTCAATTCGTAGAAACTCATCTGAGACTTCAAAGACCTCGTATTCATCAAAATCAACAGTTTCTTGATCTTCAGTAGTATAAAAAGCGATCATTTCATCTTGACATAAAATGGCTTGTTTTTCAGACAAGTTCTTAATCAAACCTATCAATTCATCATTTGGTAAAAAAGAAGCATTAATCATAATATTATGCTCCATTTCAATCATTGGAAATTTTTCAGCCAAATAATCTTCTGTAATGGTCGTGGTTGAATACCCCAAATGTTTTTCCCATTTTTCTCTGATCGTAAGAATACCGACTCTAATATCGGCAACAGGTCTTGTATAAGTAAAAGGTAATAGTTGGTTTCTAACGGTACCATCAAAAAGGATATAATTCATAAATGAGTATTTTCTGTATTGCCAAATTACTTTAACAACCTAAAGTTAAAGGCGCAACAATATTAAATTATGGTAAACTAAAGATGTTTTATCTCATCACTCTCGATAGTAAAAATAAAAAAGCCTTCCTAAATAGGAAAGCTTTCATTTATATATCTTACAAAAAGTTAAGAAACTACTTCTTAAATTTTGAGTATTTGTTTTTGAACTTATCAATACGTCCTGCAGTATCAACTAACTTAGACTTACCAGTATAGAAAGGGTGAGACGTACGAGAGATTTCCATTTTGAATAACGGATACTCAACACCATCAACTTCTAAAGTTTCTTTTGTATCTACAGTAGACTTCGTAAGAAACACATCATCGTTAGACATATCTTTAAAAGCTACTAATCTATAATTTTCTGGATGTATACCTTGTTTCATTTTCGTATTCTTTTCTTTTTTCGAGGGGCAAATATACTACTTTTATAAAAACAACAAGAAGTTTTCTTAAAAAAATTTACTCAAAATTTGTGTAACAAAAATACAACATCTTCTACAAACAATAAAAACTTAATAACTCATGGAAACAAATTATAAGAAAAAAGCAGCTTCATTAGGTTTAATACTAGGTGTCATACTCGCTTTAATTACTGCTTCGGGATATGCTATTGACTATACAATTTTAGTCAACCCGTGGCTTGGTGTAGGAATCTTTTTAGCCATCATTGGCTTCGGAATTGTTGGCTCTGCTTATGCAAAAAAATACAACAATGGATTCGCTTCATTCAAAGAAGCGTTCACTGGCTTTTTTATTACTATAGCAATAGGTATTGCAATAAGTACGTTAGCCAATTTTATTTTATTTGGTTTAATTGACACTGAGGCAGCCACTCAAGTATCTGAATTGGTAACTGAAGCTCAATTAGATGGTATGGAAAACTGGGGCGCACCACAGGAGGCCATTGAACAAGCTGCAGAAAAACTAGACGGTTACAACCACTACAGCTTTACTAATCTAATTCAGGGTTGTTTTGGTTATATCGTTGTAATGTCTATTTTTGGATTAATTATCGCTCTTATCATGAAGCGAAAAGATCCAAACGCAGCGTAAATGAATATATCGGTAGTAATACCACTACTCAACGAAGAAGAATCTTAAAAGGAATTACACCATTGGATTGCAAAGGTCATGCAGTCTAATGGTTTTTCTTATGAAATTCTTTTTATAGACGATGGCAGCACCGATTCTTCCTGGTCTGTGATCCAGCAATTGTCGAAAGAAGACTCCAATGTAAAAGGCCATAAATTCCTGAAAAACTACGGAAAGTCTCAAGCATTACACCTTGGTTTCGAAAAAGCAAAAGGAGATGTCGTTATCACCATGGATGCCGACTTACAAGACAACCCAGATGAAATACCTGAACTTTATGACCTGATTTACAAGAAAGGATTTGATCTTATTTCTGGATGGAAAAAGAAGCGTTACGATTCTATTTTAGCCAAAAATCTACCTTCTAAATTATTCAATTGGTGTGCAAGAAAAACCTCAGGGTTAAAATTACACGACTTTAATTGCGGTTTAAAAGCCTATAAAAACGAAGTCGTGAAAAACATTGATGTATATGGAGAAATGCATCGCTATATTCCAGTACTTGCAAAAAATGCTGGATTTATTAAAATAGATGAGAAGGTCGTACAACACCAAGCACGTAAATACGGTAAAACAAAATTTGGTATGGATCGATTTATTAATGGTTTTCTAGATTTAATTACAATTTCGTTTTTATCTAAATTCGGAAAAAGACCCATGCATTTATTCGGTGCTTTAGGAAGCCTTATGTTTATTATTGGTTTCTTGTTTGCACTCTATTTAGGTATCGACAAGTTGTTTTTAAATCCGTCTGGAAGATTGATCACCGAAAGACCACAATTCTATATTTCTTTGGCCACAATGATTATAGGTACACAACTTTTTATTGCTGGTTTCTTGGGAGAACTTATTCTGCGCAATAACAAGAATCAGGAGCCGTATAAAGTTTCCGAAGAAATAAATACCTAAACCTAATTAAATTTCAGTTAAACTTGTCTTGATTTCAATTCAGAAAAGATAAAGTTTGATTATTTTTGTCTGATAATTTTAAGAGTAAATGATACACATAGAGCCTCAAATTCTTGAAGCAGTTAATAAATGGCTAACACCCAACTTCGACGAAGACACCCAACATCAGATTAAAGAACTTATCGCTAACAATCCAGATGAGCTAAAAGAAAGCTTTTATAAAAATCTTGAGTTTGGTACTGGAGGCATGAGAGGTGTGATGGGGGTTGGCACGAATCGAATTAACAAATATACCCTAGGAAAAAACACGCAAGGCTTGGCCAATTATTTAAAAGAGATACACCATAATAAACAGCTAAAAGTAGCTATTGCTTTCGATTGCAGGCATCAATCAGACACTTTAGCAAAGGTTGTCTCTGATGTGTTTTCTGCAAATGGTATTCAAGTATATCTTTTTTCTGAATTAAGACCTACTCCTGAGTTATCGTTTGCCGTAAGACATTTAGATTGTGACTGCGGTATTGTACTTACAGCTTCTCACAATCCGCCAGAATACAACGGATACAAAGTATATTGGAATGATGGCGGACAAATTGTTCCTCCTGAAGACAAACAGATAATTGAAGCCATTAATGCGATTGATTATAGTGATATTCAATTTAACAGTAATTCCAATTTAATTGAATTGATCGATACAAAAATTGACGAAGCGTTTATTAATGCTTCTATCAATAACGGAAGCTTTTCCGATACCAATAGAGAAGAGTTAACTGTCGTATTCACCTCTTTACACGGTACCTCTATTACTATTTTGCCAGAAACACTTAAGAGAGCTGGTTATCAAAATATTCATATCGTTGAAGAACAAGCAACACCAAATGGAGATTTCCCTACTGTTGCTTCTCCAAACCCTGAAGAGCCTGAAGCTTTAGCAATGGCAATGGAATTGGCAGAAAAAGTAAATGCTGATATCGTTATTGGAACCGATCCAGATTCAGACAGATTGGGTATCGCAGTTCGAGATAACAACAATAAACTGACTTTATTAAATGGAAATCAGTCCATGTTGGTGATGACAGATTTTCTGATCAAGCAACGACAAAACAAAGGCTTACATCAATCAAGTGATTTTATTGGTTCTACTATTGTATCCACACCCATGATGAATGACCTGGCCACGCATTACGGAATTGAATGTAAAGTGGGATTAACGGGATTCAAATGGATCGCCAAAATGATCAAAGATTTTCCTCAGCAACATTTTATTGGTGGCGGTGAAGAGAGTTTTGGATTTATGGTTGGAGATTTTGTTCGAGATAAAGATGCCGTTACAGCCTCTCTCCTTGCCTGTGAAATAGCTGCTCAAGCGAAACACAATGATAGTTCTTTCTATAACGAGTTACTCTCCTTATATCAAAGTCATGGTTGCTATAAAGAATATTTGGTCTCTTTAGTCAAAAAGGGGATTTCTGGAGCAGAAGAAATCAAACAAATGATGATTGATTTCCGAAGTAATCCTTTAGAGACGATCAATGGTTCTAAAGTCGTGATGCTGGAAGATTATCAATCTGCTACTGCAAAAGACTTAATTACTGGAGAAGAAAGCCCTATTGATATCCCAAAATCAAATGTTTTAATCTATTATACAGAAGATGGGACTAAGGTAGCTTGTAGACCAAGTGGAACAGAACCTAAAATAAAATTCTATATTAGCGTAAAAGCCGAACTTGAATCGATAGAGGCTTTTGATGATGTTGAAACGAAGCTGGACAACAAGATTCAGGCAATAATTAATGAAATGAAAATTAGTTCATGACCTATTTCAAAAAGATACTACGCTATGCATTGCCTTATAAGATGTACGGCATCTTGAATATATTTTTCAATATACTTTATTCATTGTTTAGTGCTTTGTCAATGTTAGCATTACTACCAATGCTCAAAGTGCTATTCAATAAAGATGAAGATAAATTTTACCCTAATCCCATTTATAATGGGATTTCATCTGCCAAAGAATATTTTCAAGATAGTCTTAATTGCTATGTGGTTGAATCTATAAAGCAAGAAGGTCATATACAAATACTTACGTATATGATTATTTTAATCATTTCTTTATTCATGCTTAAAAATTTCTTTAATTATTTAGCCATGTTTTTTATGACTTATTTAAGGAATGGTGTTTTAAAAGATCTCAGAAATGACGTTTATCAAAAAACAATTGAATTACCTCTTTCTTATTTTTCCGAAAAGAGAAAAGGAGATATTATAGCTAGAATAGGTACAGATGTTTTAGAAATCCAGTATTCTTTTTTATCAGTACTAGAAATGCTTGTAAGGGAGCCCTTAACTATTTTATTCACGCTGATTGCAATGATATTTTTAAGTATTGACCTTACAATTTTCGTATTTATCTTTATTCCCATATCAGGTTTTTTAATATCTCTAGTTGGGAAAAAACTTAAAAGACAATCAGAAAACGTACAAAAAGAACAAGGTACTTTTTTATCCATCCTGGACGAAACATTATCTGGTTTAAGAGTCATTAAAGGCTTTAATGCTGAAGCATTTTTTCAAAATAAATTTGAAGATTCAACAAATCGATTTTATAAATTTTTAGTTAATCTAATCAATCGTAAAAATTTAGCCTCTCCAATGAGCGAATTTTTAGGTATTTGTGTTATAGCAGTTTTACTTTGGTATGGCGGTAATCTGGTTTTTGTGAAAAAGGTATTAGAGCCCGAAACTTTTATAATCTACATCGGTCTTGCATACAACATCCTTACCCCAGCCAAGGCTATTTCTAAAGCCAGTTATAGTGTTAAAAAAGGTAATGCTGCTGCTGAACGAGTTTTAGAATTACTGGAAATGGAATCTCCTTTAAAAGACAAACCCACTGCTGAAGAAAAAAATAGTTTTGATCAAGCTATTACTTTAGAAAACATCTCGTTCAAGTACGAAAATGATTATGTCTTAAAAAACTTCACTTTAGCTATTCCTAAAGGAAAAACAGTGGCTTTAGTTGGTCAATCTGGAAGTGGAAAATCAACCATCGCTAATCTATTGACACGCTTTTATGATGTCAACGAAGGTGCTATTAAGATTGACGGAATAGATATCAAAAATATCAAAAAGCATAGTCTGAGAAATCTGATGGGATTGGTTACTCAAGATTCTATTTTATTCAATGATACTATTGCCAATAATATCAAATTAGGAAAACAAGAGGCCACTTATGAAGAAGTCTTAGAAGCTTCCAAAGTAGCCAATGCCTTTGAATTTATTAAAGAACAACCCGAAGGCTTTGATACCAATATTGGTGATGGAGGAGGAAAATTATCTGGCGGACAAAAACAGCGTTTATCCATAGCCAGAGCTGTACTGAAAGATCCGCCTATCATGATCTTAGACGAAGCTACTTCTGCCTTAGATACAGAATCTGAAAAATTGGTACAGATAGCCTTGGAAAACATGACCAAAAACAGAACTTCTGTAGTCATTGCTCATCGCCTATCAACTATTCAAAATGCTGATGTTATTGTTGTCATGCAAAAAGGTAAAATTGTAGAGCAAGGAACGCATCAGGAATTGATTGACAATAAAGGAACCTATTATAAATTGGTTGAAATGCAATCATTTGATTAGATATAAAAAAAGGAACAGATCTCCATCTGTTCCTTAAGATAATAGTTGTAATACTGTGGGGCATATATACAACTAACAACTAAATTCTCTAAAATTTATACTACAATTATAATAAAAATTAGACTGATTTCAAGAAAATTTAATAAAAAAACGATGTAAATTAAACCTTTTAGTAAAAAAAGGGTCTAAAAGACAAAACCAAGCAACAAAAACTTGAAAACTGAAAAGGAATTCATAGCATCATTACAAAATCAGAAAACCAGAGAATTGGCTTTCAGAGATTTAGTAAAGGAATATAAAGAACGTTTGTATTGGCATATCAGAAAAATTGTGATCGATCATGCCGATACCGATGATGTATTGCAAAATACCTTTATCAAGATTTTTAGAAATATTGAGAATTTTAAAGGAGATTCCAAATTGTATTCCTGGATGTATCGTATCGCTACTAATGAAGCCATTACATTTATCAATAAAAGAGCCAAGACGCAACAAATTTCTTCCGAAGAAATAAAAACGACCATGGTCAATAACTTAAAAGCTGATGATTATTTTGATGGAGATGAAGCACAAATAAAGCTACAAAAGGCTATTGCTTCTTTACCTGAAAAACAACAGTTGGTATTTAATATGAAATATTTTGACGATATGAAATATCAGGAAATATCAGATATATTAGAAACATCTGTGGGAGCATTAAAGGCTTCTTATCATATCGCAGTAAAAAAAATTGAAACTTTTATACTAGAGCATTAAACCTTTTAGATTTCCATTAGTCTAAAAGACAAGAACATGAAAAAAGACAATTCACATAACAATCAAAATTCGGGTTTCAAAACTCCTGAAAATTACTTCGAAAAGTTCGATGACCGTCTTTTTGCTCGTTTGTCTTTAAAAGATGAACATCCCGAAGTAACACTAGAGCAAGAAACAGGATTTACTGTACCAGAAGAGTATTTTAACTCTTTTGAAGAGCGCTTGTTTGACAAATTATCTGAAGAAAAGATGGAAACTAAAGTTATTCCATTATTCAGCAAGAGAACATGGACTTATGTAGCGAGTATTGCTGCTGTGGTGCTTTTGGCCATTCCGCTGTTCTTTACTAATACAGGAGAAAACGAGATCGATATTGAGAAAGATTTAAGTAATATCGAGATACAAGAGTACTTAGACTATTTTAGTAGTGAAGAATTTGATTTAAATACTGTAGAGTTTGCTTCACTATCTGAAGAAGACATTGCAGAACTAGAAGAAGAAACGAATACTATTGAAAACGAACTGTTATTAGAATATTTATCGAATGAAGAAATAACAGACGATTTATTAGAAAACCTATAATAACAACAATACCATGAAAAACATTACGTACCTGTTCATTCTATTACTCACTTACCAAATAGGTTTAAGTCAGAACGGCAGTAGAATAAAAGCATTAAAAACTGCTCATATTACTAATGCCCTAAACCTAACCGCTGATGAAGCAGAAAAGTTTTGGCCTATCTATAATGCAGCCGATGTGAATATTAAAAAGTATCGTATGCAATTAAGGCAGATTACAAGAAAATCGAAAGAAGACCTTTCGGAAGGAGAAGCCAAAATATTGATTAATCAATATATCGATACTGAAAATAAATTACATAAAGAAGAAATTAATCTACTTACACAACTGAAAGGAGTACTTTCTGCAAAAAAAATTATCAAGCTTAAAAAAGCAGAAGAAGACTTTAACCGTAAGGTTTTAGAACAAATGAAAAAGAGAAGAATGCAAGGCGAAAGACCTAACAGAAATTAAACCTTTTAAGGGTTTTGAAGTCTAAAACGTATATAAAGTAAATTATAGTGAAATCTATAATTGGTTGATTTGGTTTTTTGAAAAAGGAGTGCCTAGCGCTCCTTTTTCTTTTTATTCCCATGATCACACTGAGTTAGCTCATACTAAGCAAAGTCGAAGTAAAATATCTATATATTGACTATGACTAGGCTAAAGCTTCAGCGACATGCGTAAGCTCAATGCGACACTATTTAAAAATAAGTTTTGACACCCTACCCTTTCCTGCAGCATAAGCCGTTGAGGCATCTAAAAAACGAATAGTGAAAAACGATTCCTCTGATAACTTTTTCCAGGTCTTCCCAAAATCATTAGAATAAGATATTCCTCTAAATCCAACAGCTACTAACTCATTTCCTTTGCCATTAGGAATGTATTGTACACAGCTTCTATAGTCAGGCTCTTGGCCATCAGCAATTAACTGCCAGGTTTTTCCTCCATCATTCGTGATGGCTTTATTGGCGATATCATCTTCCGCTTTGGTATAGTCACCTCCAATGATAAATCCGTTTTGCGCATCAAAAAAGTCAATCGAATAACCTCCTTGCGATCCTGTTCCTTGTACTAAAGGCGTCTCTACCACCTCCCATGTTTTACCTTTATCGGACGTATGAAAGACTCTTGATTTTACACCTCCTGAAATAATCCAGGCCTGCTCTCCCACAATAGCAATGTTTGTATCACTGGCAGCAAAGGCAGCTTCTCCCTCAGCAACTTTTGGCAAGGTACTACACGGTAATTTATTCCAAGTTTCACCTTCATCTCTAGTGACGATAATCGACAAACAATCTTCGGTAGGATCACCCATAGCAATCCCTTCTTTATCATTCCAAAATTCTACTGAATCATAAAAGGCTTTTTCATGACGTTCTTCATAAACTAGTTTACAATCTAAATCTAAATTACATTTATATAAACTCGCCGGACTTTCAATTGATTGAACAAAAAAACTATCCTCATTAAAGGCCACAGACCTAAATGCATAGGTTTTGATTACTTCACCCTTGTCGTTCTTATCCTCTACTGTGCTTCCTACATGCACTACTTCATTAATAGATTTGAAATTCAATATCGAAAAGCCCTTACTTGATCCAATTCCAATAACTTCATCATTATAAATCTCTAAAGCGCGAATGCTCTCCTTAGAAAAATCGATATCCAAATCATAAATCACTACCGCTTCTATGCTTCTTTCTTCTTCACCTCTTTCTGCTTCACTTCTTACTTCTTTCTTCTTTACTTCATTTTCTAAAGAATTCTTCACAGTACCACAGCCAAAAATCATCGTTAACAATAAAGTAAGTAATAATAATCGTCTCATAACTATTCAATTTCGGTAAATATACAATACTTTTGCAGTCCAATTTTGAAGAGAATGAGATTACATCGCAATTTAGTTTTTGCTGTTATAGATAGTTTGAGAGATATTTTCAATGAAGGGGTTTATGCTGATAAAGCAGTAGAAAAAGCGTTAAAAAGAGATAAGCGCTGGGGAGCTCGTGATCGTAAATTTGTTGCCGAAACTATTTATGAGATCGTACGATGGAAGCGATTATATGCTGAAATTGCAGCAGTACATGAACCGTATTCTCGTCCGAATCTTTGGCGCCTCTTTTCAGTATGGTGTGTTTTACGCGGAATTCAATTACCCGATTGGAATCAAATAGAACCTACTCCTGTCAGAAGAATTAAAGGGCGATTCGATGAGCTCTCAAAAATCAGAAAGTTTAGAGAGTCCATTCCTGATTGGATAGATGACCTAGGAGTTGATGCCTTGGGAGAAAAAGTTTGGACAGAGGAAATTGCTTCTCTTAATAAACAAGCTGAAGTTATTTTAAGAACGAATACTCTTAAAACAACTAAGAAGCAATTACAACAGCAATTATTTGATGAAAATATAGCAGTCGAATCTATTGAAGGTTACGACGATGCTTTAAAACTAAAAGAAAGAGCCAACGTTTTTAAAACAGAGGCTTTTAAAAAGGGTTGGTTTGAAGTTCAGGATGCCTCTTCACAATTGGTAGCTCCGTATTTAGATGTAAAACCGGGAATGAAGGTAGTCGATACCTGCGCTGGTGCTGGAGGAAAAACCCTACACTTAGCTTCTTTGATGGAAAACAAAGGACAATTAATTGCTATGGATATTTACGAAAGTAAGTTGAAAAAATTAAAGATCAGAGCCAGAAGAAACGGAGTTCACAATATCGATACCAGAGTGATTGATTCTACGAAACCTATTAAGAAATTATACGGAAAAGCAGATCGTGTCTTGATTGATGCACCGTGTAGTGGTTTAGGTGTTATCAGGAGAAATCCAGACTCAAAATGGAAGCTTGAACCTGAATTTATCGATAAAATCATGGATACTCAAGCCGATATTTTAGATCGTTATTCAAGAATCGTAAAGCCTGGAGGAAAGCTGGTATACGCTACTTGTTCCATCTTACCCGCTGAAAATCAGAATCAAGTTCAACTGTTTTTAACGCAACACGAAGAATTTAACTTGCTTAAAGACCAAAAAATATTATCTTCGCAGAGTGGTTTTGATGGCTTTTATATGGCCGTCCTTGAAAAGAGTTTATAAAGTTGGTTTAATCGTCTTTTCAAGCTTAATTTTAAATACTCAAATATGAAAAGACTTCTACTTTCAGCACTTTTTTTAGTGTCTTCATTTGCCATTGCGCAACCTCCTGCTGGTTATTATGATTCTGCTACTGGAACAGGTTACACCCTAAAAACCCAGTTAATGCAAATCATTGATGATGTAAATGACGGATTAGCAACAGAATATTTACATACGCAACCGGGAACCAGTAATAGTAATGCCTATCATTTGTTACGTGAATCATTCTCACTTCCAAACTCTGGGGATGTAGATGATTATTATGAAATGGATGGGAATACTATATTAGATATGTATTCTGAAAATCCTTCTGGAGTCGACCCTTACAATTGGAATAGAATACCTAACGTAGATTATCCAACTCAGTATTGTACCAATCAAACAATGGAAGGCGATTGCTTAAGTAGAGAACATACGCTACCTCAAGGTTTTTTCAACTCCTTATATCCCATGCGAGCTGATTTTCACTTTGTTATTCCTGTAGACGCTAGAATTAACAACTTAAGGGCTAATAATCCTTTTGGAGAAGTTGCTGCTCCGACAACTACATTTGCAAATAGTTCTGAGTTAGGTCCTAATACCTTCGGAAGTTACTCCGGAACTGTGTACGAGCCAATCGATGAGTTTAAAGGTGATATTGCCAGAATGTTATTATACTTTGCTGTGCGTTACCAAGCTGAAACAGTAAATATGGGAGCTTCCTGGGATGCTCCAGATGGAGTTCCAGAAAATATCATGAACGGGCAAGCAGGTCAGTTTTACGATGATTGGTTTATCAGTTTATTATGTCAGTGGCATTCAGACGATCCCGTAAGTCAAAAAGAGATCGATAGAAATAATAACGGTTGGGCACATCAGAATAACAGAAACCCATTTGTAGACAATCCTAATTGGGTAGCTGATATTTGGG
>JABSPN010000250.1 GCA_013214425.1 Flavobacteriaceae bacterium
ACATGCATCCCATAATCATTCAAGAAAGTTGTATAGGAGCCTGCATATTGAACTTTTTGCTTTTGATTTAAATTCAAGTCAATTAGCCCCGCAACACTGTTCGATAGGATCATATCAATAAGTGTTACATATTTTTGATCTTCTGAACCTATACCATCTGTTCTGAATGCAACCGAAACACTTGCAGCTTCTGGTCCAGAAACTTCTTTTACTATAGACTCACTCATTGGGTCTTCGGTAGGCCTGGTAGGATGTTTTACTTCTTTTGACTCAAACTTCCCAAACTTCTCGTTTACTTTTGCTATGGTTTCATCAAAATTAATGTCCCCAACTAGAACCATTGCCATATTATTAGGCACATAGTACGTGTTAAAATATTCATGAATGGCTTCCATTGAAGGATTTTTAAGATGCTCTGAAACACCGATTGTTGGTTGTTGGCCATATGGGTGCTTCGGAAATAATGCATCCATCATTGCATAATTTACTTTTCTACCATCGTTATCTTGAGCCCTGTTAAACTCTTCGTATACCGCTTCTATTTCTGTATGAAAGAGTCTTAATACCAACTGACTGAATCTTTCACTTTCAAGCGATAACCATTTGTCGAATTCGTTTGTTGGAATCTTATTGGTGTAAACAGTTTCTTCATGCCATGTCCATGCGTTAGTACCTTCAGCTCCTAAAGAACTAACCATTTTATCATATTCATTAGCAATAGAAATTTTAGATGCTTCTTGAGAAACAGCGTCTATCTGTCTGTATATCTCCAATTTCTTGGCCGGATCTTTCTCTGCTTTATGCTTTTCGTATAAATCAGAAATTTGCTTTAACAGTACTTTTTCTTTTTCCCAATCTTGAGTTCCAATTACATCTGTGCCCTTAAACACCATATGTTCAAGATAGTGTGCTAATCCTGTATTATCTGAAGGATCATAAACAGAACCTGCTCTCACTGCTATATACGTCTGAATTTTAGGCTCATCAACATTTTGACTCATGTATACTTTTAAACCATTATCTAAAGTATACAATCTTAATCCTGTTGGATCGTCTGAAACGGTTTCGTAGTAGAATCCGTTAGCATCTTTATGCTCGGTTACAGCAAATTTAGTTTCTTCTTTGGGAGTGTCTGATTTTTTACAACTGATTATCGTCACTAAAGTCAATATCAGCAAAGCAATTTTTTTCATGTTGATTGTGGTTTATGGTTAATAAAAAATCCGCCATCGAAGATACGATGACGGATTCATAACGTAAAATAGTTATCAATATTTTAACTTAGTTTAATAACTCCGCTACTTTTTTACCAATTTCTGCTGGAGAATCTACAACGTGGATTCCACATTCTCTCATGATTCTCTTTTTAGCTTGTGCTGTATCGTCAGATCCTCCAACGATAGCTCCAGCATGCCCCATTGTTCTTCCAGCAGGAGCAGTTTCACCTGCAATAAACCCAACAACAGGTTTTTTATTTCCAGATTCTTTAACCCATTTAGCTGCATCTGCTTCTAACTGTCCTCCAATCTCTCCGATCATTACGATACATTCGGTTTCATCATCCTCCATTAACAACTCAACAGCTTCTTTAGTTGTTGTTCCAATAATTGGGTCTCCACCAATTCCAATTGCAGTAGTGATTCCGTAACCTTCTCTTACAACTTGATCTGAAGCTTCATAAGTTAATGTTCCTGATTTAGAAACAATCCCTACACTACCTTTTTTGAAAACAAAACCTGGCATGATACCAACTTTAGCTTCTTCAGGAGTAATGACACCAGGACAATTAGGCCCTACTAATCTAGCTCCTCTATCTTTAACAAAGTCATTAGCTTTAATCATATCTGCTACAGGAATTACTTTAATTCCAGCATCAGCAGCTTCCATAATAGCATCGGCAGCAAAAGCTGGTGGCACGAAAATGATTGTAGTGTCTGCATTTACTTTATCAACAGCATCTTTAACTGTATTAAACACGGGCTTTCCTAAATGCACTTGTCCTCCTTTACCAGGAGTAACACCACCTACTACATTGGTTCCGTATTCGATCATTTGACCAGCATGGAAAGTACCTTCACTACCAGTAAATCCTTGAACTATTATATTTGAATTCTTATTTACTAATACACTCATTTAATTTACTTTTTAATTGAAAACTCCACAAAAGTAATTTATTGAGAACGAATTAGAAAATGATTTTTTAAATAATTTAAAAGAATTATCAACGACGATAATTAGTCAAAAATCAAGCCTTCTACAGACAAGAAATCTAATGTAAAAGTTGAAGTTGTGTTATTGGTACTTAAACGTATCTCAACCAATTGATCTTGGCTAGAATCAATAGAAGAAGTTCCTGTTCTTTGTCCGTTATTCCCAGTGTTAGCGTCATCTATATAGGCTCTTTGTCCTGATTCTGTACCTGTTGCAAACAAAGTCATTTCTACTCTACCTACTGCATTTCCCAGATTTCCGGTAGTAAACAAGCTTTGTCCACCATACACTAATTCTATTTGAACAGAGCCACTTGAGGAATTTCTTCTTTTGAAGAATACCATTTTAATTGCATTACTTGTCTTGAGTATACCTCCGGGCAAAGTAAAGCTTTTCACGGTGACAAAGCTTGTTGAAGAAGTTTGAGATGGTGAGGTATCTAAATGTATTAAGGGTGTTGAAATAGCTGGTAAAGGATCATTTCCAACGAGGGTTTCTTTTTCAGAAATTTTTCTAAGCTTACCGTTTCCCATACCAACATAAAGTTCATCTCTGTCTGTATCCAAATAATGGTCTCCTTCATTGGCGGTTTGAGCATTATCGATAGCTTGAATTTCTACCGTAGTAAGTTCTGTTTGAGAAAGTAGCGAGTTTGACATTAACATGAATAGCATAATTAATGTCACTGAGTGGTTGATTTTCAGTCTCATGATTAAAAGGGTTTTAGGTTGTAACTGTACAATTAAATTACGGATTAAATCAACATAACAGTAATTTACACCTATGATACATTAAAAAATAAGATGAAACGGGAATTTTCTAGATAAAGTGTCTTACTTGAATTTATTGATCAGATCTGGTAATTCTTTTAATGCTGCTAATTCACGCATTTTAATTCTCGCCTGATCTGCTGGAGAACCGAAGTACTTTTCATTTCCTGGTAACGGTCCACCCACCCCAGACTGAGCATAAACAATGGATCCTTTTCCTATTGTTATTCCACTAATAACACCTACTTGCCCCCATAACGTAACTTCGTCTTCAACCACTACACAACCAGCGATTCCTACCTGAGAAGCGAAAAGGCATTTTTTCCCTATTACGGTATCATGCCCAATTTGAACATGGTTGTCAATTTTTGTGCCTTCGCCTATTGTTGTAGAAGCTGTTACCCCTTTATCGATAGTACATAGGGCACCTATTTCTACATTATCTTTGATGACCACATTACCTCCAGATTTGAGTTTATCAAAACCTTCAGGCCTGTTTTTATAATAAAAGGCATCTGCTCCTAATACCGAACCAGAGTGAATGATTACATTGTCACCTATCTCAGTATTGTCATAAATAGAAACATTGGAGTGAATCAAACAATTTTTTCCAATCGTTACATTATTCCCGATAAAGGAATTAGGCTGAATCACTGTTCCCTCTCCTATAGAAGCAGAATCAGCAAGTAATTTTGAAGATGATTCAAAAGGCCTGAAAAAATCGGTAAGTTTATTAAAATCTCTAAATGGGTCATCAGAAATCAACAAAGCTTTCCCTTGTGGACACTCAACTTCTTTATTTATTAGAACGATAGTAGCTCTTGATTCAAGCGCTTTGTCGTAATATTTTGGGTGATCTACAAAAACAATATCTCCTTCTTCAACCACATGTATTTCGTTCATTCCCGATACAGGGAAATCATCATTACCTACATAGTTACAATCTATTATAGTTGCAATTTGTTTGAGAGTATGGGGTTGCGGAAATTTCATAATTATTCTTTGATACGTTCTTTGTATGTTCCTTTTTCTGTTTCAATTTTAATTTTATCTCCTTCATTGATAAATAAAGGAACGTTGATACGAGCTCCTGTTTCTACAGTAGCGGGTTTAGTTGCATTGGTTGCTGTATTTCCTTTTACCCCAGGTTCTGTATGTGTTACCTCAAGGATAACACTTGCTGGCATTTCAACAGACAAAGGCAATGAATCCTCAGAATTGATAATTACTGTTACTATCTCTCCCTCTTTTAAAAGATCAGGAGCATCTAAAGCATTCTTTTCGAGGGTGATTTGGTTGTAATCTTCAGTGTTCATGAAGTGAAACGTATCTCCTTCAGCATAAAGGAATTGAAACTTATGTGTTTCCACACGCACATCGTCAATCTTATGACCAGCGGAAAATGTATTATCAATTACTTTACCAGTAGTAACACTTTTTAGTTTCGTTCTCACAAAAGCCGGGCCTTTACCAGGCTTTACATGTAAAAACTCAATAATTTTATATATGTCGTGGTTGTATCTGATACACAATCCGTTTCTGATGTCTGAAGTATTTGCCATAATTTGTTTTATTTAATTTGCATTAAAGTATCCTTTCATGATACCTCTTTGTGAGTTTCTAATGAACTGTAAGATTTCATCTCTTTCAGTTGTAGCTTCCATTTCAGCTTCAATAATACCTAATGCTTGTGTGTTGTTATAATTCTTTTGGTACAGTATTCTATATATATCCTGAATTTCTCTTATTTTTTCAGTTGAAAAACCTCTTCTTCTCAATCCGATCGAGTTGATTCCCACATAAGAAAGCGGTTCTTTTCTTACTAAAGATCCTCCAGAAATCATGGCATGTGCACCAATATGAATAAATTGATGGATTGCTGCCAAACCACCTATTACTGCATATTCACCAATTACTACGTGCCCGGCTAACGCAACTCCATTTTCAACAATAGCATTGTCTCCAATAATACAATCATGAGCAATATGAGCTGTTGCCATAATCAAACAATTGTCACCAATTTCTGTTCTTCCAAGCGCTTTTGTTCCTCTGTTAACTGTAACACACTCTCTAATTGTAGTATTGTCACCAATAATTGCCAAAGAATCTT
>JABSPN010000251.1 GCA_013214425.1 Flavobacteriaceae bacterium
GTAAGTGATGGAATAAACGCCTATTATCAGGAGAAGAATAAATTTGGACCTTTCTCAATACAAAACTTCCCATGATATGTACCTAGCAGTCTAGCGCCATTATCAGCAGATGTATGATGCGTCTACTCAGTAGATGCATGCGTCGTAGAGAAGCAACGTATACATCCAGAGATCGCAGCAGTTTGCTGAAGTCAACAACGAAAATGCCTGCATGGTTTCTTAAACAATGGAAGTTGATACTTACAGCATCGATTCGTAAGAAAATCAGTATGGCATGATCGCCCTTGCAAAAGCAGAACAGTTGATCTTGAGAAGGAATCTAACCTCAAATTGCTGCAGTACACTAGCACAGCGCTATTAAGAATAACATTTCATTCAGAGGCAGCAAGGCTTCTAATGGATACAATGAAGTTTATAATGAAGTTTGATTAATCAACTTATGACAACTAACTAAAACTATTCAAACACTAATTCAATCTTGACTGGTGAACAAAGTGCGTAACATAAAGCAGTAACTTTTGCTTTTGCGCTAAGTTGTTGCTGAGGAATCATACTCACTCCAGAGTAGAAGATCAGCTGACAATACTGCACTTCATACATCACAACTACCACTATAGGGTAATGTATGAAAGCAACTTAGTGATTGACAAGTTGTGCAAGTTATTCACGTTGATCTTAATCAAATTGAAATCTGGGAGCTCAATTTGCGCTAGCTTTCTTCATGCGCCTGGTTCTGATGATGGTGCTGGTTGGTTGCTAGCCAGCAGCTTGGGCAAGTGTCTCTTCCTCTTACTCTTCCTGGATCGATTCAGCATTGCCAATAATGTTCGGGGTACTTTGAGTGCTTGGAATGTAGTAGTGCTCCTCATCAAAATCGTCATCTGGCAATTGTTGATTTCCAGTTGTTGTAATCTACACCTCCTCTTCTTCACCCATCTCCACATCTCCTTTTTTCTTCTCTTCTTTCTGAGCGGTGTTCACTGGTGGTATGAACTGTTGCTGCATTGCTGGTTGAGCTTGTTACAGAAGGTGTGGTGGGAAATCATCATCGCTATCATTCGGCTGATTTTCGACTTTTGTGATCAGTGAAGACTGTTGCTGCATTTTAAATTACAGCTTTTGAGCTTGCTTTTCCAATCTGGCCAGCTTTGCTTTCTCACGTTCAACCTTAGTCTAGCCTGCTAGGTTGATCTTGTGCTTCTTGTGGGCATTTTTCGAGAGGGGAAGAGCATCAAAGAACCCATCGTTGTTGTTGACCATTCCTGGCTGAACAATTTCAGCTTCATCAACAACCTTTCTGGGCTTTTTATAGTCCTTTTTGAAATACTCATGCCCTGAATCAATGGTCGCGATCAGATTTAACATCCACGGAATGTCTGCTGGTCTCTTAGCAAGGTGCTTTGCTGTCTTCTTCATTGCAGCTGCCTCCTATGGACCCATAGTACCTTAAGTCAAAGTGTCAGGGTACTAGAACATCACACGCGCACACTCTTGAGCAATTATCTTCTTTGAAGGGGGGTCTGCACACTACCTTCCCTGAATTATGTCAGACTTTGGAAGGAAATAGCGATCATCTCTGGCACCTAATAGGAATTTGATCGTCACAAAGGCTTCAGACTTCTTGGGCATGCAGTAGCCGTTGCGCTGAAAGGCTTCGTAGAGCGAATCCTTATCTGTGATCATTGTAGCGGCTTGCTCAGCCGTGATGTATTTCTAATTTTGCATCAAGAAATTTAAATACTGGTCTCCTATGAATCTGATCTATTATAATAGTTTACTCAATGGAGTTTGAAACAATTAAAATTGCAAGCATTGTGACATTTTCAATGGTAATTAACATCGAAGACTTTGATCATAAGGTGGAGCTTTGGAAAGGGGCTGTCGATGGACCTTATATCTACGTAGAGGACCTGGTTTAGGAATCTGGTATTGTCCAGCTTCTGTTCAAGACCAATGGGCAACTAGTATGTCAACAGATGCCTGATTGCTTCACACATGAAACCTTTTGGTAACGCACTTAAGAGTCACTATAAGCGATTGAAGAATTTTAAATTAAAGAGCTCAATACCAAATATGATTAAGATTATGAAATGCAGCAGTAGAAGTTTTAGGATTGAGCGCGCAAGTATGAATTGAAATCTTATATTGAAGTAAATGCTGAGTATCAGCTGATACAACATTTGCAGTACATGTTGTCTAAGTCATTTATTTTTCACTGACTCTTCCTTCTTTGTTTCTTTCGAAGTTCCACTCACTTCCTGCTCAGAGTCTTCAATGGACTCTGAGTCCTCAGAGCCAAGATCTATCTGTTTCTTTGGTGAACCAGACGGCTCCTGGACTATGATGCGGATTTCGCAAGTGTTCGGATATACTTTCCTTTCGGCAAGCTTAAAGCGAAGCAGTGTCAACGAGTATTGCTTTCTTAATTCGTAAGAAATCTGCTTTTCTTTGACGAATTGCTTCTTCATATTCTTCGTAGTGTTCTTCAACTCAATGCATTTCATGATTATTGAAGCTAAGTCACTTTCTTCCTTAGATTCGATTACCGCTTCTCTCTAACTCTTTGACTTTAAGTTCGAAGGGTAGATGATCTTAAGGATTTCACTGCCTCCAAGGCCGATAGAGTAGACTAAATCGAGATTGCCGCTTGGTCTAGACCTCGGTTTAAGCTATCCGTCTGGCCAATGGGGAGCTAATGCTCCAATTGGTACATTGGTTTTCATACTCTTAGAATTAAACAATAATTATAAAATGTTTAAATAATTTGAATCTTTAAGTAAGAATGAAGCAGCTTCGTTGTTTTAAAAGTATCCACTGCTTATATTAAGTTTGTTCAATTTGTACTTGGGTTGAACTCCTATCTGTCTATGAGTTTGTCGCCTAAGTAGATCTTGATAACCTGAACGTCCTTGGTTATCCTGAAATTTGTACCGAGACATTCCTTTTAACTCTTCTTTAGGTCTTTAAGAGTATGAGAGCTCATTGATTTGAGCAGAGCAACACTGGTTGGTACATATTGTCTTTACTCTGTAATCGTTAGCTGGTACTTTGAGAGTAGTACAAAGTCCATCACGCAGTTCAGGAAGTCATTCATTTCAGGAGCATCTTCACCAGAGTCACCCAGCTTCATAATTTCTCTGACAAATGTCTGCTTGGCTTCACCAAATTCAAACTTCGCATCCTTTGTGTATTCGTGCAGTAAGTTCATTTGCTCTTTGCACGTCTTTAGGAAGAACAAGAAGTAAGCATGTTTCTGGAGGACGTCTCCTACTTGCATTACTTTGGCATGATTTTGGTTTATGGAAATTTTCATGCCGGCCACAATGACTGTGAACTTTTTGGATAGCTTGCCAAGCATGAACATCTAAAGGTAAGTCGTGCAGTGCCTTTACAGAGTCCTTCTAATGAAATAGTCTAAGGCTTTCCTCATTGGCTCATACTCTTTCTTTATGATTCTTGACAGCTACTTAATGACCTGGTGTTCCTTAGAGTATTGATTCTTTGGAAACAGCTTTGTCAAATCTGCCTTGGCTTACTTAATTGCAGGAAGTAAGCTGACCAACATCTTCAAAGTCTTTAATTGGTCGTGCTGCTCTTCGGTTTCTGGTTCGAGCATGAAGTTAATGGTGCCTGCTGATTGCTTCTTAATCTGTCCCGTTAGAACTTGCTTGTCGAAGAGTTCTTATAGATGCTACTATAGGAACTCCTACTCTTCACTTTGCTCTTCGTCGTTTGCAACTTCTTTTTATTGAGACGGTTCATATTACTCCGGTATATCGTAGTAATAGTCTGTCTGCGGTTTTTAAGGTGATAAGAAGCTTGAGCGAGTGAATGTGCCAGCAACCTTATTGGCCGGCAGGGCAACAATGGCTGGGCATTGACTTTTCCTCATTTCCAGTTTCTCCTGCATCATCTTTTTCTGTCTCAATTCTCTAATCTTGGCTTGAAGAACATAATTTCCTAGTCTAGGATGTTTGTTAACCATATTTGGGACAGACTACCCTCTGAAGACTCGCTTAAGCTACTGCTTCTTCTTTGTTTGAATCTTGGCGCCCCATAGCACGTCAACTTTCTTCAAATTGCCTTGCTTATTTTTGCGCATGTAGTCTAGCATAAGGCAACTCAAGTTCACGGGCTTGCAATCAACTTGACTGTTACTCGGAACATCTGACATGTCAACATCAAGTCTCTAGCCGTAGTGACAATACTATTTGATTGCTTAGTGATGTGCATCAAGGACATGCTACCTTTTCTTGGGGTATTGCTACCAGCAAATACGAGCTGCACGGCCATACCACTATGATCGGCTTCCATATTTCGTGCTTTTGCTTATGGCCCGCTTGCTGATCTTTTCCGCCTATTTGAGTACTTTCAGAAGTCGATTTCTCGCTTTCGGATTCTCCTTGTGATAGTTATCAAAAAATCGATCATACTAGAGCTCAACTCCTGCCAGATTTTTAGGAATCTTATTAATGCTTCCTCTATTTCCTGACAATCTAGCCACGACCTTCTTGTTCTCTTGAACTATCTTAAAATAGTCTTTCTTGCCAAGCTCAACTTGCTTTGCCTATTTCTCAACCAATGATGTTTTTGCGGTAAAGCTCGTAGTTGCAGTCCGCGTTTATTCTGCAATTTTGATCTCATTAATGACAGCCGACTTGTTATGACTCGGCGTCGGAGTGTCTGGGTTTGGCTTCAACGTGTTGTGGCTCGGCGTCGGAGTGTCTGGGTTTGGCTTCAACGTGTTGTGGCTCGGCATCGGAGTGTCTGTGTTTGGTTTAGGAGTATCTGAAGTGATGCACATGATGTTTGGCTGTGAATTTCTACGCAATCTGTTGTCAGCACCTGGTGTCTCAAACATCAATTGCTAGTCAAGACCTGCCAAGTTCATTACATAGTTTTTATCTCACGAACATGCAAAACTTACCATTGTGGATTGTACTTGTTGTTGTGCATGCTTCAATAGCATTGTCTGCGTCTAAATTTTTCACTAATTTCCTCACCTGTTCTTCAACCTTTGGGTTGGATTTGATCGTATCTAAAATCTAATCTATTTCCATTTTTAATTTAAATGATTACTTTG
>JABSPN010000252.1 GCA_013214425.1 Flavobacteriaceae bacterium
GCTTCTCTCGGCGTCAATGTTTCTAATGCACGCTCAATCTCTGTTTTTAAAGATTCATGTAATAATTCTTTATCAGGATTTGGTGATTCACCAGAACGTAATACATCGTAAAGGTTAGAGTCCTCTCCTTCAACTAAAGGAGCATCCATAGATACGTGACGTCCAGAATTTTTCATCGATTCTTTTACGTCATTAACAGTCATGTCTAATTCTTTAGCAATTTCTTCTGCTGAAGGAATTCTTTCATGAGCTTGTTCTAAGAATGCATAAGTTTTATTAATCTTATTAATAGATCCAATTTTGTTTAATGGTAAACGTACAATACGAGATTGCTCAGCTAAAGCTTGTAAAATCGATTGACGAATCCACCATACAGCATAGGATATAAATTTAAAACCACGTGTTTCATCAAAACGTTGTGCGGCTTTGATTAATCCAAGGTTTCCTTCGTTAATTAAATCTGGTAATGTTAATCCTTGATTTTGATACTGCTTCGCAACCGAAACAACAAAACGTAAATTAGCTTTAGTTAACTTCTCTAATGCAATCTGATCTCCCGCCTTAATTCTCTGAGCTAATTCTACCTCTTCATCTGCTGTAATTAAATCAACCTTTCCAATTTCTTGTAAGTATTTGTCTAAGGAAGCAGTCTCTCTGTTAGTTACCTGTTTTGTGATTTTAAGTTGTCTCATCTAAAACTCCTGAATTTATTAAATCTGTTATAATTTAAGAATAAAAACAAACTAATATTGTTGCCTTTACTATGTACTTATACGTAAGAGTTAAGAAAAGGTTACAAAATGAGTAAAAAAACTTAACATAAATGGTGATATAACCAAAAACCCCTGATTTTTCAGGGGTTTTTGTTAATTGTTTGAGATCAAATTTGAATTAAGACTCCTTTTTAGGAGCTTCTTTTTTCTTATGATCTGGTCTAGGTGGCCTTGGTAATAAAGCTTTTCTAGACACTTTTTCTTTTCTTGTTTTTGGATCAACACCGAAGTACTTAACATCAAGAACGTCTCCCATGTTTACAACATCTTTAACATCGTTTGTTCTTTCCCATGCTAATTCAGAAATGTGAAGTAATACTTCGTTTCCTGGCGCTTCAGTATATTCTACTACAGCACCAAACTCAAGCATTTTTACAACTTTAACCTCATAAACGTTTCCTTTTTCGGGTTTGAATGTTAAGGCATCAATTCTAGAAATAACGGTATTAATTCCTTCCTGATTAGTTCCAAGAATTTCAACAATTCCCTCCTCAGTTACTGGATCTTCATTAATAACAATAGTAGTTTCTGTCTCTTTTTGTAATTCCTGAATGTTTTTACCTCCAGGTCCAATTAAAGCACCAATATAATCTCCAGGGATTCTCGTCGTGATAATCTTTGGTGAGTGTGCTTTTACATGAGCTTCAGGAGTAGCAATCGTATCGGTTAACTTCTCTAAGATGTGTAATCTTCCATCTCTTGCTTGTTTAAGCGCGTTAACAAGGATTTCATATGACAATCCTTTGATTTTAATATCCATCTGACAAGCAGTAATTCCATCAGCAGTACCCGTAACTTTAAAGTCCATATCTCCTAAGTGATCTTCATCTCCTAAGATATCTGATAATACTGCGTAACGCTCTCCGTCAGAAATTAATCCCATAGCAATTCCAGAAACAGGCTTCTTTAATTGAACACCAGCGTCCATTAGAGCCATAGTTCCAGAACAAACGGTTGCCATAGAAGAAGAACCATTACTTTCTAATACTTCTGCAACAACTCTTACTGTATAAGGGCAATCATCAGGAATCATTCCTTTTAATGCTCTTTGTGCTAAGTTACCATGTCCTACTTCTCTTCTCGAAGTACCTCTTAAAGGTCTGGCTTCTCCTGTTGAGAAAGGAGGAAAGTTATAATGTAGATAGAAAGTTTCTTCTCCTTGATGTGTTGGTAAATCAATAACATTAGCTTCTCTAGATGTACCTAGTGTTACAGTAGCTAATGCTTGTGTTTCTCCTCTTGTGAAAATTGATGAGCCGTGAGTTGATGGTAAGTAATCTACTTCACACCAAATTGGTCTAATATCTGTTGTCTTTCTTCCGTCTAATCTCAATCCTTCATTTAACGTAAGATCTCTTACAGCTGCTTTTTGAGTTTTTCCGAAGTACTTAGATACTAACCCACCAACTTCCTCTAACTCTTCTTCTGAAAATAAGGCCTTAACTTCATCTTTTACCTCGCTAAACGCTAAACCTCTTTCTTTTTTAGAAGAGCCTGCTTTGGCGATATCATAACACTTTTGGTAAGCAGCATCGTGAACTTTTTGAGCAAGAACTTCATCTTCAGCTTCTGGCTCGTATTCACGTGTTTCCATTTTACCAAAGGCCTCAGCTAATTTTATTTGAGCAGCACACTGTACTTTGATCGCTTCATGAGCAAACTTAATTGCATCTGCCATTTCCTCCTCGCTACACTCATCCATTTCACCTTCTACCATCATTACAGAATCTGCAGAAGCACCTACCATCATATCGATATCGGCTTGTTCTAAAACCTCTCTACTTGGGTTGATTACAAATTCTCCATTGATTCTAGCTACTCTTACTTCTGAAATTGGTGTTTCAAAAGGTATATCACTTAATTGGATAGCGGCAGAGGCAGCTAAACCTGCTAATGCATCAGGCATTACCGCTTCGTCATGAGACATTAATTGAATCATTACCTGAGTCTCTGCGTGATAATCTTTTGGGAATAACGGGCGTAATACTCTATCGACTAAACGCATCGTTAAAATTTCCTCGGTACTAGGTCTGGCTTCTCTTTTAAAGAATCCTCCAGGGTAACGTCCAGCAGCAGCAAATTTTTCTCTGTAATCTACAGTTAAAGGTAGAAAATCTACATTGGCTGCCTCATAGTTTGATACTACAGTACATAGTAACATGGCTTTACCCATTTGTACAACAACCGAGCCGTGAGCTTGTTTTGCTAATTTCCCTGTTTCTAGAGAAATTGTTCTTCCATCTCCAAGGTCTATGACCTCTTTATAAACTTTTGGAATCATAATATTTTTTTACTAATTTAATTAAACTTGGCTTAGTTGTGTGTTGTTGTGGTTTGCCAATGAAAAACTAAAAAATGCTCTCTTAATTAATCTATGTTAAATAAAAAAGAGGCATGAAGCCTCTTTCAATTTGAATTATTTTCTTAGTCCTAATTCTTTTACTATCGCACGATATCTTGCGATATCTTTCTTTTTTAGGTAATCAAGTAGGCTTCTTCTTTTACCTACTAACTTCACTAGTGAACGTTCTGTGTTAAAATCTTTACGATTGTTTTTTAAATGCTCAGTTAAGTGATTAATTCTGTGCGTAAATAATGCGATTTGACCTTCTGCACTTCCTGTGTCATTTGCACCTTTTCCGTGCTTTGTGAAGATCTCAGCTTTGATTTCTTTCGTTAAATACATGCCAATATTGTTTAAATAATTTTTATGCGCTGATCAAGACTTTCTTAATCAAGGCGCAAATATACATATTTATGTAACAAACCAAAAAGAAAACCAACCGATCTTTAATGTGTTAAAATAACTTTACCTTCAGTTCAAATTAAATTTAAGGCTAAAAGTTTTAAATATAACTTTTATTCGAATTTTACAATATGCAGGAGTATAAAAAATTAACGATGAGGTCTTTATTAATTTTTTTATTGTTTTTTGGCTGGAGTTACAGTGAGGTAGGAATAGGAACTACTAATTCGCATATTAGTTTTGCTTTAGAAGCCTTAAAACAAATATGAGTACAAATGATTATGGCTGGATACTGTTTTAGAGTAGAAAACATATACGTATTCATACAATTCAGATGATTTAAAGAAAAAGCACATGGGGGTTATGGTTTAGAATTTTCAAACATTAATTCCTGAATTGGTTTCAAGTAGATTAGATCAAAAAAATAATAAAGAAATTTAGCGGTTAATTTTTTGAGATGATTTCTGTGTTAATGAATGCTATTCAGGAGCAAGGAAATAGAAAAAATGAAGGTATTGCTCACAAAAAAACAGCACTGTTTAGTTGCCTTGTGGTACACTATAGACGCCATTATAACAGAAAGCCCAAATCTAATGATTTGGGCTTTCTGTTATTTTAGAAAAATTAATTTTGTTACCTCAATTTGTTATTTTGTATCAAATCTAAATATAAGTTAATTTTATTTTTAAGGTCTTTTCTATGACTAATAAAATCCAAGAAACCATGGTCCAAAACAAATTCAGCAGATTGGAATCCTTCTGGTAAATCTTGACCAGTAGTGTCTTTTACAACTCGCGGTCCTGCAAAACCAATTAAAGCACCTGGTTCAGAAATGTTAATGTCTCCAAGCATAGCAAAAGAAGCTGTTGTTCCTCCGGTAGTTGGATCTGTACATAAAGAAATATAAGGTATTTTAGCTTCTGCTAATTGCGCTAGTTTGGCAGATGTTTTAGCCAATTGCATTAAAGAATAAGCAGCTTCCATCATTCTAGCTCCACCCGATTTAGAAATCATTAAAAACGGGATGTTATTTTTTAAAGAATAATCTGCAGCTCTGGCGATTTTTTCACCAACAACTGCACCCATAGAACCTCCTATAAAGCTAAAGTCCATACAAGCAATTACGATGTCTTTTCCTTTTGATTTACCAACGGCTGTTCTCACAGCATCTTTCAAGTTAGTTTTTTCTTGAGCAGCTTTTAATCTGTCGGTATATTTTTTCTTGTCTTGGAATTTTAAAGGGTCTTTAGAAGTTAAATTTTCATTTAATTCTTTAAACTGATTATCATCGAATAATATTTCAAAGTATTCTTTACTTCCAATTCTTACGTGGTAGTCATCTTCTGGGCTAACGTAAAAATTTCTTTCTAATTCTTCAGCATCAACGATCTTACCGGTTGGTGACTTATACCAAAGACCTTTAGGTGTGTCTTTCTTTTGTTCTGTAGCTGTTTGAATTCCTTTTTCTTTTCTTTTAAACCAAGCCATAATTCTTCGTGTTTGGTGATTAAAGTGTATTGATATTGTTT
>JABSPN010000253.1 GCA_013214425.1 Flavobacteriaceae bacterium
ACTGTTAAGTTTTCTTCGTGTCCACACAACTCACAAATTGCTCCACTTCTTTTATTCAGAATTCTCTCGATACTCATTAAGTAACTTCCTAAAAGTAGGTGCAAATTAATAAAAATAATGTATGAAAAAAGTTAAAAGCGAAATAACAAATGTTAATATCGCTTTTATATATGATAGACTGTTAAGAAATACAAAGGGTGTTCTTAGTCGTGTCTGCATTTAACCCTTTGATTATAACATATCTAAAACTATGCCAAAATCTTTTTAGCTATTATTTCCGAGAAAAATAAAAATACCGATAATCACTAAAATAGTTAATAATAAGAAGAAAATTTTCCAGAAAGAGTAGGGTCTTTTTCCCGAGATGGTTCCATTTTGTCCGTTAATAAAGAAATTATACTTCTTATTATTGTAAAAATAAGCACTGATATAGACGGGTAATAAAATGTGTTTAAATGTTTCTTCGGAAAGTTTCATATCTAAACTATGCACTCTTTGTGTATCTCCGCCAATATCTCTTTTAGCCCAAGTATGGGCAATTTCTTTAGCTTTTTTATTGGATTCTAAATGCCCTTCACTTAATGGAATTGTGTATTTTTCAGTAACAAATCCTGAAAGATATTTAGAATTAAAAGGAACTAAACCATCCAAATTCCAGGAGGTTATTTTTTTGGGGATACTACTGGAACGCTGTTTGGAAGCACTAATTAATGTGTCGTCTACAAAGCCTTCAATAGAACCACTTGCTGGAGACCATCGCGTTTTTCTAACCTGTCGCGTTCTCGTTTGAGGCTTCCCATTAACTGTAGTAGTGTAGGTTTCGGTTACATAATAGTAATCTCCTCTTTGTCCAACATAATCGGCATAAAGTTGTGCGTCAAATGTCCAATAAGGGACATACAAACCTTTTGTGTGTTGCGGATCTAATGCAGCGCGTTGTAATTTATTAGGAGCAAACCATAATCCTTTTACCCATTTCCTGAAAATCTCATGAGATTGTTTATGCGTTAATTGAAAAGGTAAAACAGCTCCAGGCAAAATCCAATTTTCTTGATAAGCATCTTCCACAATTAAGGGTTGACTACAGTACACACAATGAAGCGATTTATAGTTTTCCTCAACATGTTGATTAGCACCACAGTTTTTACAATGTAGCATACTGATTTTTTCAGAATGCGATTGCGCTCCCATTTTTTCTAGATAGGAATACAGTTCCAATTCTTCAAAGCCAATATCACTATCTTCTATGGCTTCTTCATAATTGCAATAGTCACACTTAACCATTGTTGAGCCAGGCTTATATTTAAGCTCGGCTCCACAATTGGAACAAGGTTTTTTAAATTCTGACTTATTTAATTTTTCTTCCTCCATTCGAATTGATTTGTTAGTGAAAAACTAGTTTCCTGGTAATGGTGGAGGAGTAGATCCTAATATAGATTGTAATTCAGCGACAGTATTTAATGCTTCCCAATTTGCCATTCCTTGTTTCCAAACAAGTGTATCGGCTGTAATAGTCTTAGAGGCATATAATCCAGACAATACATCAATAGCCACAGGGCCCATTTGCTGTCCGTTTACTGCATAAAAATACTGCGATTGTTGTGGTAATGGTGGTGGTGTCGATCCTCCTGCTGGAGCTTGTTGTTGAGGTGCTTGTTGCCCTCCTTGAGCCTGACCAAACATGTTACCCATTTGTTGAGCCATAGCAAATCCCATTCCCATTCCCATTCCAGCGCCTGCGGCACCAGATTCATTACTGGCAGCAGCTTCTAATGCTTTAGCAGCTTTGAATTTAGCTAACTTATCTAAGTCTAATTTGTTGAGACGACTGTATTCGAAAATTTCTTTCTTTAATTCTTCTGGCATCGACACATTTTCGATGAAGAATTTTTCAAGTCCGATACCTACTGAACTAAATTCAGGACTCATCACTTCCAAACATGTATCTGATAATTCATTGGTGTTGGCAGCGTATAACTCGATAGGAAGGTTCGCTTCTCCAATAGTATCAGTAAATCGAGTAGAGATTAAACTCTTTAAATGTTCATTGATTTCATAACTTGTAAAGTGACCGTCTGTTCCTACTACGTCTTTAATAAATTTTCCAGCATCATTAATTCTAAACGTATAAGTACCAAAAGCTCTTATTTCTACAAATCCGAAGCGATCATCGTTTAGTGTAATGGGGTTTTTAGTCCCCCATTTTTCATCAGTAAATAAACGCGTGCTTACAAAATATACTTCGGCTTTGAATGGGCTATTAAATCCGTATTTCCATCCTTTTAAAGTAGCAAGGATTGGGAGGTTTTGGGTGTTTAACGTATAGGTTCCAGGCTCAAAAATGTCGGCTAATTTCCCTTCATTAATAAACACAGCTATTTGTCCTTCACGAACAATTAATTGCGCTCCGTTTTTGATTTCATTTTGATAACGTTCGAAACGGTGAACAATAGTATCATTGGTGTTGTCTAGCCATTCAATGATATCAATAAATTCATGGCTAAGCTTTTTCTTTATCTCGTCAAATATTCCCATAATCTTGTAGTGTTTAGTTTAATAATCCAAATATATGTACGTAATATAACAGGAATGTTACATTATTGTTTTTTAAGCATGTCTAGAGCTACATCAACAATCATATCTTCTTGACCTCCAACCATTTTTCTGTTTCCGAGTTCTTCGAGGATACTTCTGGTGTCGATTCCATATTTTTTTGCGGCTTTTTCAGCATGTAATAAAAAACTAGAATAGACGCCTGCATACCCTAAAGATAAGGTTTCTCTGTCAACTCTTACTGGTCTACTCTGTAAAGGACGAATAACATCATCGGCCAGATCCATTAATTGGTACAAGTCAGAGTTTTGATCAACATTCATTTTGTTTAATGTTGCAATTAAAACTTCTAGAGGTGCATTTCCAGCCCCAGCTCCCATTCCTGCCAAGGAAGCATCTAGTCTATTTGCACCATGTTCCATGGCTACAATAGTATTAGCGACACCTAAAGAAAGGTTATGATGACAGTGAATTCCTATTTCTGTTTCAGGATTTAAGACGTGTTTAAAAGCTTTGATCCTATCGGCTACATCATTCATTAATAAGGCTCCTGCAGAATCAGTAACATAAACGCAATCTGCTCCATAGGATTCCATTAATGGCTTGTTCAGCCAATTTAGAAGGTTCGTTCATATGGGCCATCATCAAAAATCCGCCAACATCCATTCCTAATTTTTTTGCAGCTTCTATATGTTGTTTGGAGATATCTGCTTCAGTACAATGCGTGGCAATTCTAACTGAAATTACACCTAAGTCTTTCGCTCTTTCTAGATCTTCTATGGTTCCAATTCCAGGTAATAATAACGTTGTCAATTTCGCATGTGTTAATTCTGAAGCGATTCCTTCTAACCAATCCCAGTCTGTATGAGCTCCAAATCCGTAGTTAAAGCTTGAGCCGGCTAAACCATCACCGTGAGCGATTTCAATAGCATCGACTTTGGCTTTATCTAAAGCGATCGCTAATTCACGAATTTTTTCTTTGGAATATTGATGTTTGATGGCATGCATCCCATCTCTTAAAGTAACGTCTTGTATGTATATCTTGTGGTTCATAATCAATTTCAGTTTCAATAGCAATGACAATATCAATTTTTGCTATTGTTTGTTTTGTATCATTTTAGAACGGATTGCAATTAGCTCTTCAATTTCTTTTAAAATATGCTTTCTTACTTCTTCATCACCTTCATTATGATAATTAAAAATCTTGAGGCAATTTCTAGTTTCTTTAAGTTATTTAACTGTTAGACTTACTTTATAAAGAAATCATTCGTTCACCAGTCGCCAACGCTGCCGATGTCATGATATCAAGGTTTCCTGCGTATTCAGGCAAATAATGTCCAGCTCCAACTACTTTTAAAAGCACAGAAGTTTTGACAGCCTCAGTATAAAGTGTGTTATTCACCTTTACAGGGTTTTCAGGAGTAATATCTTCAAATTGTACTTCTTGATGTAAACTGTATCCAGGTACATATTTTTGTACTTCTGCCACCATGGTATGAATACTCTCACGAATAGCTTCTTTATCGGCTGTATCACTCAAAGTAAACACAGTATCTCTCATTACTAATGGTGGCTCGGCAGGATTTAAAATGATAATGGCTTTACCTTTAGTTGCGCCTCCAACTTTTTCAATTGCATTAGCGGTTGTTTCTGTAAACTCATCTATATTAGCACGAGTTCCAGGACCAGCAGATTTACTAGCTATTGAGGCTACGATTTCTCCATAATGTACTTTCGCAACTCTTGAAACAGCTGCAACAATTGGAATGGTTGCTTGTCCGCCACAGGTTACCATGTTTACATTATCGATATCTATATGATCACCAAAGTTTACAGGCGGAATTAAAAACGGACCTATGGCTGCTGGAGTTAAATCAATGATTTTTTTATCGGCATATTGCTTGACGATGTTGTAATTATAATGATGCGCTTTTGCAGAAGTGGCATCAAAAATTAATTTGATGTCTTCAAATTCAGGCATTTTTACTAAACCATCTATTCCCTCATGTGTAGTTTGAACACCCATTCTTTCAGCTCGGGCTAAACCATCTGAATTGGGATCGATTCCTACCATTACAGAAGCTTCTAAATCAGATGAGGTTCTAATGATTTTAATCATTAAATCGGTTCCAATATTACCTGAACCAATTATGGCAACTTTTGTTTTGCTCATTTTAAATGAATTTTACTTTTATTGTATCGAACCCTTCGATTGAAGCTTCGATTGTATCTCCTTGTTCTATGTTTGTCATTGGGCCTAATGCACCCGTAAGTAAGACATCTCCTTTTTTAAGAGGGTTGTTTCTTATAATCATGGTTTTGGCTAACCATAAAGCGGCATTTAATGGATTGCCCAGACAAGCTGACCCTTGTCCTTCGGAAGTGATTTCATCATTCTTTTTTAAGACCATTTTGCACCCTTCTAAATTTACATCAATTAGTTTAAGTTTCTTTTTACCCAAAACATAATGACTAGCTGAAGCATTATCGGCA
>JABSPN010000254.1 GCA_013214425.1 Flavobacteriaceae bacterium
AAAATAAAAAATACCGCTTCCCTATCTTATCCATCAGAAAAATTAAAAGTTGTTTGGGTCACTGATGGATCAGATGATGGAAGTCCAGAACTTTTGAAAACATTCCAGCAGGTCTCTCTATTCCATGAAGACGAACGAAAGGGTAAAATACATGCAATTAACCGGGTAATGCCTTACATCGATTCACCAATTGTAATTTTTAGTGATGCCAATACGTTGATTAACAAAGATGGCATAAAAAAAATTGTAGCCCATTTTTCCAATCCTAAGGTAGGTTGTGTTTCAGGTGAAAAGCGAATTTTAAACAAGAAATCGGATGCAGCCTCTGGTTCAGGTGAAGGCATGTATTGGCGATATGAATCGACTTTAAAAAAATGGGATGCACAACTATATTCTGCTGTTGGCGCTGCTGGAGAACTTTTTGCAATTCGTTCAGTATTATTTAAAGCGGTCCCCTCAGATACAATCTTAGATGATTTTATCATTTCATTATCAATTGCCAAACAGGGTTATACCATTGCCTATGAACCGCAAGCCTATGCAACTGAAACCGGTTCAGCAACTATTGCGGAAGAGTTAAAACGAAAAGTAAGAATTGCAGCTGGCGGAATTCAATCTATTGTGCGAATGCGCTCCCTTCTCAATTTTTTTCACCATCCAGTTTTGTCATTTCAATACATTTCGCATCGCGTCTTGCGTTGGACAGTGACCCCTTTGGCTTTATTTGCACTGATACCCATTAATGTCTACCTTGCTTATCAGGTTAATTTTACTTTGACGAGTATTTATTCACTACTACTGCTGTTTCAAATTTGCTTTTATTGTTTTGTATGGATAGGTAAGGTACTACAAAACAAAAAAGTAAAACGGAAGTTTATCTTCATACCTTATTATTTTTTTATTATGAATTGGAGTGTCATTTTAGGAATAATTCGCTATTTATTTTTTGAACAGAGTGTTCGATGGGAAAGAGCTGAAAGAGGATTGAATTCTTGAGGAATAAATTGTTGTGATATAAATATAATGAACTCTGTAAACGCAGTAGTTGTTTATGAATTACTTTTTACATTAGTTTTGCCTCCGTGTGGTGTATGAATGAATGTTCTATCAGCGCCTTTAAGTTTGAATAAGGTGAGTAACATGGTGATGATAACTCCTGGTAGAGTTCTCAATGCATTGAGAAAATGTTTTGATGTGAGTATTGTTTTTGGAACAGCAATGCTGTAGGCTAAAACATTCATGATGAGAAGGACTGCCCAGAATTGCTCAACACCTGTATCCATAAGATAACTTAAGAGCATTAATATTGTAACAAATACTGGAAGTAAAACTCGTGGAGGAAAGACATGTATCAATAAAATCATGAAGTAGTTGTAGTTTCCTTTGAACAGATTTTTAAACGCGTTGGTAAAATATTTTTTTAGGTACACATATTGTGAGGAGGTCCATCTCTTTCTCTGGTTTGCAAAAACTTTGGTTGATCCTACTTTTTCGTCAAAAATCAAGGCGCTGTCCAGATATTTAATATAATTTCTTGATTCAATTAGTTTCAGTTGTAGAACTTTGTCAAAACCTCCCACGGCTTGAATCTCAGACATTATTTTTTTAAATAAGTGATACTCGATGGCCATACCGGATCCTATAACTCTGGATGTAAGACCTATTGTCTGTGCTCCCTTGCAATATAAATGGTTATTCATTTCCTCACTAATGGCATCTAATACGGCAAAGCTAGAGTCGGTGTTTTTTGCGGTACGATGTCCTTGAATGGCAAGATTCCCTTGTCGAAATTTTTTTGCAAACTTAATCAGTACTCCTTGATCCATCACATTGTCAGCATCTAATGTAAGAACCAAATCATATGCATTTTCTAGCTTTTTCAAGGTCGTATTAATTGCTTTTGTTTTCGTACTTTCTTTAAAATTAACTTCAACAGTTTTCAATGGTAAATCCTTCAGTTTTTTTAAAGTTTTTGATTTTAATGAGTCGGCTATAACAACTACATCGTAAGCAGGATAATCTTGTTGAATGGCTTGTTTTGCAGTATGGATAATAACCTCATCTTCTTTGTAAGCAGGGATAAGAACTAAGATTTTTGGATAGTCAGTGAGCGCATGTTTAAGAGATTTTTCTTTATACAAACATCCTGCGACTGCTAAAATGGATATGTAAGTGACACAAAAGCCTAACCAAATAAATAAAATGATTTCAATAATTTTTAGCGTATACACTAAGTATTCCATAATTTGTAATTAAAATAAATTTAAAAAAGCACATTACATGTTATTCAGTTTTTATAATCATTCTACATGTATAATCAATAACATGCATGAAGTGATATTCTCCCGTGAAGTAATCGTCAACAGCTTTTTTAGCTCCTTTCCAGTGTCCGTAATCATCAATTATTAAGATCCCTCCTTTTTGCAGCCTTGGGTACAAAACTTCAAGTTCCTTTTTTGTACTTTCATAGAAATCAGTATCGAGACGAAGCAATGAAATTTTATCGGGTAAATTCGCTTCTTTTTCAAGAGTTTCAATTACATCTCCTTTGATTAGTTCTAGGTTGTTATTTTCATTAGTGAATTCGTTGTAAAGCTTCCTTACAAGCTCAATCCCGGCAACACACCAGGCGTTAACAACTTTTTCATCTCGTTTGATTGTTTTGGAAAATGTAGTCCATTCTCTATCTTGAAAGTCCACATCAAATTCTGAACTATCACTCATTCCCTCGAATGTATCATAACCATAAATTTTCTTGTTGTCTAGACTAAGGTGTTCCAGCATATTTTGCATGAGTACTAAATTCGCTCCCTTCCAAACGCCGCATTCTACTAAATCACCTTTGATATTATTGTGTTTGATATGCTTTATCGCCTGTATGATAGACCACATCCTCAAATTCCCTGTCATCGAAAATTGGTGGCATTGATTGATCAAAAACCGCTCAAATTCTGTTGCCTCCTGTGGGATATTATCATAGGTTCCTTCTTTGACAATTCTTAAGTTTAATTTTTTTAACGTCGATTGAATTAATTGTTTCATATTATTATCTTTATTTGAGAAAATGCACATGTATCATGTGTGCCATCTTTTAATTTAAAATTAGCCATATTTTTTTGAAGAGATTCTTTATGTAGTCCAAATGCATCTATTATTCGATGAAAAAAAAAAACACTTCGATAAAACGTTTTGATGTTTATTTTTTAATGCAATTTGGTTCACTCATATAATGTAATATTGTTACGGTTTTACATTAAATCGCTTACTGAGTTTGAGTAGTACCAATATTTTTTTTAAATTAGATAAGCGTATTATCTGGTAAAATACTAGAAGAAAAAAATGTATACGTATCAATCAAGGCTTTTGTTTAAATCTCAGTTTATCTAAAGACAACCATTACTGTGTTGATTAATCAACTTTTTAATTCATGATTATGCACACATTTTTTAGTTTTTTCGAATTATTAGAATACACATTCTTTTGTTATTTTTGTTTTGCTTCGTTTTATGTGTTGTTTTTTTCCATATCGGGTTTTTTTTACAAGGATATAGTTTTAGATAAATCTAACTCGAATAGCATTGTAATTCTTATTCCAGCTTACAAAGAAGACGATGTAATTGAGGAAACTGTTCGATCTGCTTTACAACAAGAATATCCTGAATTCTTATTTGATATAGTCGTTATTTCAGATTCTCTTCATAGTAAAACACTTAGTCGATTGACTTCTTTACCCATCACTGTATTTAAGGTCAGTTTCAGTAATCCCACAAAAGTAAAGGCTTTGAATTATGCTCTAAATGAACTTGAAGTTTCTTATGATATTGCTTTGATTTTGGATGCCGATAATATTATGGAGAAAAAATTTTTAAGGGACATAAGTACTGCCTTCACTTCTGGCTATTCAATTATACAAGCCCACAGAAAAGCGAAAAATCATAATACAGCTATGGCAGTTTTAGATGGAATTAGTGAAGAAATTAACAATCATATTTTTAGAAAAGGTCACAATGCTATTGGTCTTTCATGTGGTTTAGTAGGATCGGGCATGGCCTTTAATTTTAGCTATCTCAAAACTATGTTGCGAGAAGTTACAGCTGTTGGTGGTTTCGATAAAGAGCTTGAATTTAAAATCATAGCCAAAAGACACTTTATCGTATATCTTGATAAAACCTATATTTATGATGAAAAAATAGCCACACTTCAGGATTTCAAAAGACAACGAACCCGTTGGCTAGCAACTAAAGGAGTCTATTTACTGAAAAATATCACCAATGGATATAACCATTTACGAAAGGGTAATTTTGCTTACCTCAACAAATTGATTCAAATGGCATTACCTACCAGAATTTTATTGCTTGGTGTGAGTTTTATTGCAGCTGTTTGTTATGGAGTTAGTTATTTTGTTTTGGATGTTTCATCATCGCGTGAACTTTGCTACTATTGGATGGCACTCTTCGTAATTAGCTCGCTTTGTTGTTTGATAGCCATTCCAAGACGATATTTTCATTGGAACACTATCAAATCACTCAAAATAATTCCCAAGGTATTTTTTTCGATGGTAGTACTCTTGTTCAAACTAAGGGGATCCAACAAAACTTTTATTCACACCAAACATAAGTCTATTAAACCATAGTAGATATGCGAATAGGTATTGAAGCACAACGAATTTTTAGATCGAAAAAACATGGACTTGATCGTGTTGTAGTTGAATT
>JABSPN010000255.1 GCA_013214425.1 Flavobacteriaceae bacterium
GGGCAATTTAATGAAGTAAATGATTATGTAAATATTGATTTTACTCATAAATCTTCAGATTGGTTGAACAGGCACATCAGAAGTTATACAGCCGAAGAAAATGATTCAACAAAAACAGTTAAACTTGCAATCCCTCCTGCTTTTGGAGGCTCGGGTGTAGCTTGTGAAGACATTAATAATGATGGATACCCGGATGTGCTCTTGTTAGGTGGTTTTGGAAGTAAAGTTTATTTCAATGATAAAGACAAAGGATTTAATGACGTTACTGCTATCAGCAAAATAAATATCTGGGATAAATCCTTAAACTCTTATGGAGAAGCTAGACAGCCAATTATCGCTGATTTTGACAATGACGGATTTCAAGACATTTTTATCACTTACGTAAATGCTCCGCATCAACTATTTAAAAATGTTGGAGCAAATCATTTACAAAACGTTAGCAAAAAAGCCAATTTAGGTGGTGAAAATGAAGTAGCTGGACCTGCAACTACATTTGATTATAACAACGATGGATTATTGGATATTTTTATTGGTTACTTCGGAAACTATTTGGATGGTAAATTGCCTACACTTAGTCGTGACAATCAAAACGGATCACCTAATAGGTTATTCAAAAATTTAGGAGGTCTAAAATTTAAAGAAGTTCCTTTTACTGATACTGAAACACTCCATATGGGATGGACACAAGCTCTAGGCCATACCGATTTGAATCAAGATGGATATCAAGACATTATTGTTGGAAATGACTTTGGTAAAAACAAATACTATTTAGGAAGTGCGTCTGGAATATTTAAAGAAGTAAGTGCTGAATTAGGGACAGACAAACCCTCGTATACGATGAATGTTGGAATCACCGATTTAAATCGTGATTTATATCCTGATATATATATCTCCAATATTGTAGTCATGCAAAAGGATGAAAAATATGTGAGTCCGAATGAAGAAACGCAAATGAAGTTTGATCCAGAGAAAATGGCTAACATCAGAACTGTTGAAGCCAATGATTTATTCCTTTCTACAGGAAAGAATGAACTTAAATATAAATTATCTACTAATGTAGGAAGAGGATATTCTGCAACAGGTTGGTCTTGGGACGCCGATTTTTTTGATTACGACAACGATGGTGATGAAGATTTGTATTGCTTAAACGGAATGAATGATTTTAGTGTCTATTCTACTGAACACCCTTACTACTTTGAAAGAGCTAGTGATTCTAAAACTATTCGTTATGCAAAAAGTGACCGTGAAAAAAACGTGTTTTTTGTTAATGATAATGGTCAGTTAATCAATAAAGCTGATGAATTAAATGTCGCGATTAACAGTAACGCCAGAAGTGCTGCTTATTTAGATTATGATCAAGACGGGGATTTAGATATTATAGTCAATAATTACCATGACAAAGCGAATTTCCTAGAAAACAATGTCTCGACTGGAAATAATTGGATTAAAATTAAATTAATTGGGAATCCTGAGAAAAAAATCAATAGAGATGCGATTGGTTCTACTCTCCTATTAAACAGTGAATCAAATAAAAATATTTGGAGAGAAGTACACAGTACTTCAGGTTATCTATCTGTACATCCAAAAGAACAACACTTTGGGTTAGGGAAAGATCAAGCCGCTAAGGTAATAGTAAAGTGGAGTAATGGAGAATGGTTTGATTTAGGTGAGTTAAATGCTAATAAACGCTATATAGTTACCTATCCAAATCTAGTAACAACACGCTGAGAAACTATTTAAAAACCAAAAAGTCCTTTGATTACTCAACTGACTTTTTGGTTATATAGTGAGATATGCTACTCTTCTAACTTTTCAAGTATTGCGTTCATTTTCTCCTTCAATGTTTTCATCTCTTGTTTTAGTTTAGCATTCTCTGCTTTTAAGCTTTCTAGTTCTACTGTATTTTCTGTGATTTTTTCACTTCCTGCGAATGAATTCACAATGTCAGCAGACTTCGCTCTTAAGGCATAGGGTACACTTACAAATTGAGTAGCGCCAATTAAGATAAAGTTCCTACCTGCTTCTAAATCAAGTTCAACTTGTAAATAGTAGTTATCGCCCCCCCAATCTATTGTACTAAAAATCACCTAATGAAGTAACTCCAGAACCTATTGTAAAGTTTGCTAACCCTAAATCAGATGTAGTAACTATATGTGTTTCAACATATACTGGAATACCCGTACTAGATGTTTGTAAAACCGTCATTCTAAAGGACACATCTTCTCCCGCTACTAACTCATTAGCATCATCTCTTATTACTGTTTGATAGTTTAATAATTCAGGAACAGTTCCAGAACCAGCACCTGTAGCATTTTCTAAAGCTGTAACTCGTGTTTCTAAATCAGTTAATAAAGGCGATAAGTCTACAGAGTTAGTTAACACATTATCATCTAAAGAGGCTTCTAAACTAGTGCCATTTAATTGAAAGATATCAAAACCTTGATCATCAGAAAAAGTATTTACCCAAGCTGTCCCATTCAATACATACAAAAGGTTTTCTTGAGAGTCATACGATATCATCCCTCCTTGGTTTGCAGCCAAATTCACTCCTAAAGTTGTTCTTTCAGAAGTAGTGTGTCTTGTTGGTAAAAATCCTTTGGTAGTACTAACTAAATGTAAAATAGCATTTGTATTGGCTGTTTGACTACCCATTCCTACATTTCCAGTACCAGCAATACTAATTGCATTAGTGGGTGCTGAAGGAGCAATTCTAAACGGTAATGAATTTGAATTGGTTACATCGCGAATAAAGAAATTTGCTTCATTACCTGCTAAATCCCAAGTTTGTGCTGTAAATCCATCAGATCCATCTTGTTCAATTCTTACAGGGTGGTATCTCCTTCAACAATGTGAAGGTCTACAAAAGGTTCTGCAGTTTTAATTCCTATGTCACCAACTGCTTCAACATATAAAGCATTCAATGGGGCTCCAGCTTCTACTCTAAAGGGAATTAGTCCAGCAGTTGCATCCTCGATAGCAAAATAATTATCACCTCCATTTGTCGAATCATTAATACTTATCCTCCAATCATTTCCGGGAAAAGAAGCACTCGCAGAAGTATCATCAAAATGTATTCTTAGATTATTCTCCTGAAGACGAAACGTATCAAAACCAAAGGAGGGTGCAGCTGGTGCGTCAATACCCACAGCCAAACTACCTTGCACAACAAGGTCTTCCACTATAACTTGTACTTCTTCATCTTGATCGCTAACCTGAGCAGCTAAATTACCAAGCAAACCCAGTACTAAAATAACAAATAATTGTTGTTTCATTTTGTTGTTTTATCAAGCCGCGAAATTAGATATTAATTGATTAAATCTATTATAATTTACAAGCTAAGTTGTTCTTACGCTACTTTTTTATCAGATTATTTTGCCCCCTCAATAATATCTTCCACAATATCAGGATTTAAAAGTGTCGAAACATCACCTAAATTACTCATATCATGAGCTGCAATTTTTCGTAAAATTCTTCTCATAATCTTGCCACTTCTAGTTTTTGGAAGTCCTTTAACAAATTGAATTTTATCACACTTAGCTATCGGACCTATTTTCGAGGCAATTTCAGTATTGATTTCTTTTTCTAAGTTATCTGAAACCATGACATTGTCATACAGAATCACATAAGCATACAAAGCATTACCTTTTATATCATGTGGAAAACCAACAACAGCACTCTCCACTACTTTAGCATGTTCATTGATAGCGTTTTCAATTGGCGCAGTTCCCAGATTATGCCCAGAAACAATAATCACATCGTCTACTCTACCAGTTATTCTATAATTTCCTTCAGCGTCACGTAAAGCTCCATCTCCTGGGAAGTACATGTTCTCATAAGCAGAGAAATACACATTCTTATAGCGCTCATGATCCCCATAAATCGTTCGTGCTAATGATGGCCATGGAAATTTAATTGCTAGTCTTCCTTTGGCCTCTATATCAGTTATTTCATGCCCCTCATTATTCATCAATACTGGTTGAATACCGGGTAAGGGTAAGGTCGCATAGGTCGGTTTATCTGGCGTCACACCTGCTAATGAAGACAACATCATTCCTCCGGTTTCTGTCTGCCACCAGGTGTCTACAATTGGACATTTTTTCTTTCCAACATGCTCATCATACCAATCCCAAGCTTCTTCATTAATGGGTTCTCCTACTGTCCCTAAGACTTTCAAACTGGATAGATCATATTGATATACTAAATCTGTAGGATGCTTCGCTAAAGCTCTAATTGCTGTTGGAGCTGTATAAAATTGAGTTACCCTATGCTTTTCACATATTTGCCAGAATCTACCGAAGTCTGGATAACTTGGAACTCCTTCAAACATAACGGTTGTGGCTCCATTCAGGAGAGGTCCGTAAACAATATAACTATGTCCAGTAATCCAACCAATATCAGCAGTACACCAATAGATATCGTTTTCCTGATATTGGAATACGTTCAGGAAACTATAGGCCGTATACACCATATAACCACCACAAGTATGTACCATTCCTTTTGGTTTTCCGGTAGATCCTGAGGTATATAAAATGAATAACATATCTTCTGCATCCATTTCCTCTGCAGGACAAGTATCCGATACTTTTTCTAATTCTTCGTGAAGCCATACATCATTCTCTCCCATTATTACTGCTGAACTAGTTCTTTTCTGAACTATGGTTCTTTCAATTGTTGGGCAATCTTTTAAGGCTTCATCTGTGATCTCCTTTAACGGAGTCACTTTGTTTCCACGAAAACCACCGTCTGCAGTTAATAGCACTTTACAACTGGCATCATTAATTCTTGCTGCTAAAGCTGAAGCTGAAAAACCAGCAAATACAACTGAATGCACCGCTCCTATTCTGGCACAAGCTAATACAGCAATAGCTAATTCAGGAGTCATGGGCATGTAAATACACACTCTATCTCCTATACTTACATTATGAGCCTTCAGTACATTGGCAAACTTACAGACACTAATATGCAATTCTTTATAAGTTATGCCTTCCG
>JABSPN010000256.1 GCA_013214425.1 Flavobacteriaceae bacterium
CAGCTCAAGCAAAAAGGCGCGACATTTTATAAGATTAATAGAGGAGGTGATATTACCTATCATGGTCCCGGACAAGTAGTAGGCTACCCGATTCTGGATTTGGAAAACTTCTTTACGGATATACATAAATATCTTCGCTTATTAGAAGAGATGATTATTCTAACACTTTCCGAATACGGCTTGAAGGCAGAAAGAAGTCCAGGTGAAACAGGAGTTTGGCTATACGTTGGAACACCATTTGCCAGAAAGATTTGCGCGATGGGTGTTAGAGCCAGTCGTTGGGTCACCATGCACGGATTTGCACTAAACGTGAATGCCGATTTAGGTTATTTTGATAATATCATTCCCTGCGGAATAAAAGAAAAAGCCGTCACTTCTTTACATGTAGAGTTGGGGAAAGAGTCTGTAGATATGGAAGAGGTAAAAGAAAAGCTTCTGAAGCATTTTATCGCTTTATTCGAAATAGCAAACTAGTATGTGGGGATTTATAAAGATTTTCTTTTTGTTTTTACAGTTTATCTTACTCTTGTTTGGATTGCCATTGTTACTTTTTGAACTTTTTGATAGAGAATTTGGTGATTTCTTTTTGGTTTTATATACAGTTTGGCTGATAGCTCTAGTGTTTAGTGTGTTGTTCCAAGTAAAATCTCTTAAAATATTTAGAGATTTGAAGTATGTTAAAATACCGATATTCTATTGGGTTGGTAATGTATTGTTCACGGCTTTTACCTTGTTTATATTAATACGTTATATCTATCCTTTATATGATTTAATTACGTCTCTGTCCTGGAGTGTGAATATTGAAGGATTAGTGATTAATTTGATTTTAATCTTAATGTTGCTGTTTCTGATTTCAGATTTAATCTTAGTGAATAAAAGGCTTAAAGACCTTAAAAACAGCAATCCCGATGATTACTTCAATAGTAATGAAATAGGGAGCGAAGGTTAATCAACAGTATAGGTCAATACTGTTCCTTCATCTCCTTTTACCACAAATTCCGTTTTGTTTTTATGTCTCTTAATGTGAATAGGGGAATTTCCGTAAACAGGAAACTTTGGCAGTAATTCTCCAGAATCAGAATAAATATACACTTTATTAGCCTCTAAATCGGTTACTGCAATATAAGTGTTATTTTTATTACTGAAAATCTCAGGTCTGCTGTATTGTCCAAAGTCCAATTCAATTCGTTTGTCGTTTAGATTTAAAATATTGTCAGACACCATAACGTTGAGGTTGTTTTTCGAAGTATAATAATTGTTTTCCGATAAGGTATTTGAATTGGCAGTAACGGTTCCGTTTTCATTAACGGTAATTAAAGTACCCGCAATATTAACCGTAGAAAACTGATTTTTAAACAAGAAAATATCATTATTTGAAAAGAAGATTTCTTTATTAGGCTTGATACGTGTTTTTCCAGTTCTTCCTAATATTTTCATTGTGTTGCCTTCACCAAATACGATATAATCTTTAGTACCAATTCTAAAGTGTTTGGGTTGTGTGACAATTTCATCACTAGCTTTAGTATAAGTAAATCCACGAACTCTTTTTCCTTTACTATCCAACATCAAGAGTTCTTTTTCTTGTGTGACTAAAAAACGATAGCGTTTTTTCTTGTCGTAATCAAATACAGAAAGCGGCTTGGTGATTTTATCTTTAAACTTCAATGGGAAGTTGTCAAGATGATTCCCATTTCGATCTAATATGTAAAACGTATTTTCGGTACAAAAAGCTAACTGAAGCTTGTTGTTTTTATAGACATCAACCTGAACAATCCTGCCTTGTATTTTACTGTCCAGTTCTTTTTTCCATAAAACGATACCATTCGAAGTGATTAAATATAAATTGTTATCGACATCTTGAGTAACAATTTCTATATCATTAGTACGATGATTTGTCACTAATTGCGGGTTGTAAATCAATTCGCTTTCCAAATCAATATTCATGTTCTGGTGGGTAGTAGATGATTTTTTGCTCGGAGCTCCAGCCTTTTTGATAAAAGTGTTGATCTGAGTAAAATTCTCTTCAAAAGTAAATTGGTTGAAAATAAAAGGATACTGTTTAGCATCGCCTTCACTTAAAATAGCTTCCGAAGAAAGGATGGTCAGTAAATTCGCTTCAGAATTTAATTCACTTAAAGCATTAGTATAAACTAGTTCATTGCCAAGTGTCTCTTGACTCTGATAAAAAGCAATGCAGTTTTCAATAGTAGACTGACTATCAGAAAAAATTAAAAACTCATCAATATGAGTCATCAGGTTTCCTTTTATTGAAAAACTTCTGGAGAAATCAATCTCATCATTACTATATATAGGGATATCTCTATAAGTTTCTGAGTTTTTAAAATCATAGTTGTTGAGATCAATTTCAGGAATTTTAATTACGATGACACGTTCTTCGTTTATTGTAAGTATACCAAATTCCGAAGAACCATATAAAGCGCCTTCAGCAGGATACTCTTTAAAATATACGCTTCTGAAATTTGAAAAATCATCAAAAGTATAATTATTGAATTCGGTAAAACTAGTAGGAATTACTGAGGCAATACTAAAAGATTGTGGACTCAGTAAATGTTGTGCCTCAGCATCGGCAATACTATCTTTGTTAATAGTGGTTCCGTTCAATAAAATGTCATCCTCATTCATACTGAATTCATAGCCTCCCCAATGGGTGTTGTTTTTGATATGGTGAAGTGCTGCAATTTTATGAAGTGAAGTCTCTTGATTTGTCATGTCGAAAAAGAGCGCATTTTTTTCTCCGGAAATGTCACTAAGCTTGTTATAATTATCATTATTGAAGTAAACTCCTTGCTGCTTACTATCGATTGTTTGTTTAATAAGGTTTTCAGAATTCGATAAGATGTGAATGTTTTCAAATGTCACAGAATATAGAGAATCAGACTTTTTGTACGAAATATTCTCATAACTTAAATCTTGAGTATAGGTATTAAGGTCTTGAAAGGCATCATTCACCTTAGATATGATCGAGATTCCTTTGTTTTCATTTAAAGGAGTAAAGCAAATTAACGAGCTGTTGGATTCCAGATTTTTAGTCAAATTCAATGCAAGGTTAAAATTGGGAATAATAAGATTGTTAATCGGATTGTTCTCTAAATCATTAAACTCCTGAATGTTGGTTGTGTTAACAATGAAATTGGTGTTTTCAGGAATTAGTTTTTTTACTGTTAGAGGCTCTTTGCTGTCTTCGCCACAAGCGATGAATAAAATACAGATAACAGTAAAAAAGATGTTTTTCATAATGCTGTTTGCTTTTCACAAAGTTATAAATCCAATTTTAATTGTTCAGGAAGTAAGCGAAATGATTTTCTGTGATAAATAGTGCTGCCAAATTTTTTAATAGCTTCCCGGTGTTCAACAGTTGGGTATCCTTTATTTTTTGCCCATTTATATTGTGGAAATTCTAAGCCTATTTTTTCCATATACTCATCTCGATAGGTTTTGGCAAGAATAGAAGCCGCTGCAATATTGAGGAACTTTCCGTCTCCTTTTACAACAGTTTCGTATGGGATATCGGCATAATGTTTAAATTTATTTCCGTCAACAATAATATGTTCAGGTTTTATCTTTAATTGATCAATAGCTCTATGCATGGCCAAAATAGAGGCATTTAAAATATTGATCTTATCAATCTCTTCAGGAAACACATGACATACGCCAAAAGCTAAAGCCTGTTCCTCGATGATAGGTCTTAACTCGTTTCTCTTTTTTTCAGTCAACTGCTTTGAATCTGTTAATAATTCATTTTTAAAATCATCTGGTAATATAACAGCAGCAGCAGTTACAGGTCCACAAAGACAACCTCTTCCGGCTTCATCAGTACCGCATTCTATCAGGTCATGTTTTAATTTTAATGCTAACATTCTTATAAAATTCTTAAATAGTGTAGCTGTAAATCAAATTCGTTTATTTTTGCAAGGTCACAATTTTTTATAGATGAAGAAAATAATTTGTCTTACATTTTTTTGTTGCTTTAGTTATGTAGCCTTTTCTCAAATAGGTGTGCTGCGTAAAGACGAGAATGTTGGCGGAGGAGCAGATGGAACAATTAGCAAAGACGGTAAGGCAACAAAAGCATTTGGGGTGAAAACTAAAATCACCGATTATAAAATTATTTCTTCAGAAAACGATACTACTTATGTAGATACTACACTAACGGTTCAGAAACTATATAAATACAATTACTTAAGAAAAGACTATTTCGAGTTATTACCTTTTGCAAATACTGGGCAAACCTATAATTCTTTAGGTTATGATTTGGAGGAAAAAAGTTTATTGCCAAAATTCGGAGCAAGAGCTAAGCACTTTTCTTACTACGAAATAGAAGATGTCTACTATTACGAGGTGCCAACACCATTAACAGAATTGTTATTTAAGACAACTCAAGAGCAGGGGCAATTATTAGACGCTTTGTTCGCAGTGAATACCAAAAAGAGATTGAATATTTCATTAGCGTTTAAAGGATTGAGGTCTTTAGGTAAATATCAAAATATTAGAGCGACGTCAAGTAATTTTAGAGCATCAGCCTTATATAATACCGAGAATGAAAAATATTTCGTAAAAGCTCATGTGAACATGCAGAATATGGAGAATGAAGAGAACGGTGGATTAACAGATGCAGCAATCCCAGAATTTGAAAATGGGAACGAAGAGTTTTTAGACAGATCAAGATTTGAAGTGAACTTTCAGGATGCTAATAATCAAATGGAAGCCAAGCGATTTTATCTTGATCATTATTATGATGTATTTGCTGCAAAAGATTCGCTCAAAAATAACAGTTTAAGAGTTGGTAATATTTTGAATCTGGAAGATAAGAAGTATATATTTCAACAAACTTCCCAAAATGATTACTTCGGAAATTCTTTTTCATCCAGTAGTCAAAGAGATGAGGTGAGGTTAGAAAACTTTTATGCTGAAGCCTATGCTGGATTCCAAAATAATACAAT
>JABSPN010000257.1 GCA_013214425.1 Flavobacteriaceae bacterium
GAGATAGGTTGCCTTATTTTCAGCATAAAAACATTCTACATCTGCTACCGAGATCAATTTAATATACTGTCCAACCTTTACACTAAAGCGCTCTTTATACCGAACTGTTTCAGGTTGCACCAATAATTTTTTGATGTCCTTAATAGAAATTGAAGTCTCTTCTTGCTTGGGCATAAAAGCTTTATATTGGTTAATCGCATTTTCAAGATCTTCTTTATCTATAGGTTTCAGTAAATAATCGATACTCTTAAGCTTAAAAGCCTGTAAAGCATATTCATCGTAAGCTGTAGTGAATATTATGGCGCTATTGGTTTTCAAATGTTCGAATATTTCAAAACTCAACCCGTCTGATAACTGTATATCTAAAAAGATCAAATCTGGATGCTCGTTTTCTTGCAACCAAGCTATAGAAGACTCAACCGAATGCAACAGTGCTAAAACAGTAACCTGATGTTGTTCTAGTAATCTGTTTAGCCTTCTAGCTGCAGGTTTTTCATCTTCAATAATTATAACATTCATGTGCTTAATATTAATTATTCCCAACGTTGACGTTCTCCTTTTTCCTCATCCATAAACTGCTTTAGTTTACGTTCCTCCCAATTCTTTCCGAAGACAAAACCGAATCCGAAAACTGATATCGCGTGAACTGCTAAACCGATTCCCCAGAAGAATACGGTCCCAAAACTTCCAAATTCCCAGAAGTTATCTCCGTCTTTATAATCGTCAATAAATTTCACTCCCAAAATAAAGAGATTTACAATAATATATACAGCTAAGTGTATATAAAATCCTTTAATTTTTTCAACTCTTTTTTTTGCTCTTATGTAGCGTTCTTCATCTATATAATTACTCATAATATTTTTATTTAATTTTTTTAGTCCAATAAAACATATACCCTAAGCCAACAGCTGTTGGTGTTAACCAGCCATATACTCCTGGTAATATTTGGTTTACTACTATAAAAGCTGTAACGGCTGCAATATAACCACCTATCATATTTCCAAGGTGCTTGGCTAACCAACCCTTTCTTAGTTTTTCTAAATTCTTATAAGCCCTTAATTCTCCAAGTGTCAAGATCAAAGAAATAATTCCAAATACAGCTAAAACAATATTGGGCTTTCCTTCCAAAATAACAGGCATGAGAATCATACCCAATCCTGTGATCATCATAACTCCTGTCAGTGTTTTATCGATTACAAGTGATACGACTTTTCTTTTATATCGTAAGGCTCTATATCCTGAAATGATTAAGTATGCACTAAAAACACCAATAGAAAATAAAAACGGATTAAAGTTGCTAGGAATTGCTGAAATCACAAGTGCTGTTAAAGCTGAAGCTAGCATTATGTAATAAAAAACCTTACCTGATTTTTTATGCGCTGAGCTTCCCTTTTTCGCAATTATGGCAAATGTACCTGCTAATAACGCTATTCCGCCAAAGGCTGCATGGATGTATATAAGGTATTGAAAATTCATTATTTCTTCCTTAGAACTTTTCCTCATTCATGAATTTCTCTATTTGCTTTTGTTCCCATTTCTTACCGAAAAAAAAATCAGGAGCAAAAACACAGAAGGCATGAATTGCCAATCCTATCCCCCAGAATATTACTGTTGAAAATCCTTGTATTCCCCAAAATTCCTCTTTTCCCTCAAAGACATTATAAAAGAATATCAACAAAAATGCATTGACAATAATATAGGCTGTTAAGTGTCCGTGAAACCCTTTAATTGATTCCACTCGTTTTTTGGCTCTAATGTACTTTTCTTCGTATTCGTAATTTTTCATAATTGATGATATTTAATTGATGATGTTTAAATGAAAGGGCTTATTCCCAACGTTGACTTTTATCTTCTTCGTTCATATACTCTCTAATCTTTCTGTCTTCCCATGATTTCCCGAAGTATCTATCCTTACCATATACTTCAAAAGCTTGGAATGTCAGTCCGATTCCCCATCCAAAAGCTGCAAACCAGAACCATTGTACTTCCCAATAGGTTCTATAATTAATAAAGGCCAAAAATGGAATGATGATTAAGTAAGCTAATAAGCTTCCATAAAAATCTTTTAAGTTATCTAATCGCTTTCTAGCTCTCACATAACTGCTGTCTGCTTCGTATGATTGTTTAGTGGTGTTCATAATTGATGATTTTTTTGTTAATAATGGTATCTGTACCGAAAATTCGTTTTCTGATTGATGAATAATGACATTTCGGTGTGTCAATATGTTATAGCGTTCCTTGATATTTTTTAATCCCACTCCACTACCATTCCCTAGTGTTTGTTTTGGCTGATAATTATTACTGACTACCAACTGATTTTGTTGTTCTTTGATTACTATTTTAAGTGGCTTTTGCTCACTTACCGTATTGTGTTTAATACAGTTCTCCAATAAGATCTGAAATGAAAGCGGAACCACTTTAGCTTCTGGATTCGAAAACTGACTCTGCACTTCAAATTCTAATGCATTTTCAAAACGCATTTTTAGTAAAGACATGTAGGTCCTGGCAAAACGCAACTCCTCTTCTACCGAAACTAAATCTTTGTCTTTTTGTTCTAAAACATAACGATAAACTTTCGATAAAGATGTGGTAAAATCCTGAGCTGTTTCCGGATTCTCGTCTATCAATGAAGTCAATACATTTAAGCTATTGAATAGAAAATGTGGATCTAACTGACTTTTTAAGCTTTCGTACTTGGCTTTTTCTGTTCCGGCAACAATCTTTTGCTCCTTTACTTTATTATCCTGAAGTTGTTTATAATAATAAAAGGCATGGAAAAACAAAGTAATTACTGTTGTGATTACTATTCCTGTTAGATAAAAAACAGGATCTTCAGTCGCGATAAAACTCCCAAAGTTTTCCCCTCCAATCACCATTTCAAAAATCGCTCTAACAATGAATAAGGTTAGCAGTGTCAAAGAAGCGCCACCTATAATACCCAGAATGATTTTGTGTTTTTTAAATGGTTCGCTCAACCTATAATTAATATAGTCAAAGAAAAGTCCGTTCACTGCTGTCAAAGGCACAGAGAAAACTATGTAATGAAAAAGCTCAATCAATAAATCGTTATCGAGTGTGATATTTCTTCCTGAAAAGAACCCAAAAATCAGAAAAAACAGGAATACTAGTATTCCTATTCCAATTCCTATGCTCACATATTTCATTAATTTTCTCATATTCTTTTTTAAGATGTTTGATCTATTAAATTTAGCATTATCTTCTCAAACACAGGTCAAAGATGCTTATTTATTCATATAACCTGAAAAAAGACATACCGAATTGTCATTTTTTATTCCTGAATTGTAACAAACCATGATTTAAGGCTACAAATCAATAGAACTGAACACTACAAGCTTCACTAAAGTTTAGTACTTTAGATGAGGTCAACTGAAAACTAAACACTTGAATAAAGAACTGGAACATAGTTTTGTTTCGTTGCTCGAGAAGCATCAGAATATAGTACACAAAATTTGCAGAATTTATACTGATAATTATGATAGTCATCAGGATTTATTTCAGGAAATTACTATACAGCTTTGGAAAGCCTATCCGAAATTCAGAGGAGATTCTAAATTTTCTACATGGATGTATCGCGTTGCCTTAAATACTGCGATCACACTGTATAGAAAATCTAAGAAAACGATCAATACACAAAAGATTGACGACATACAATTTAAGATTCGATCTGAAGAATATGATGAAACGGAAGAGCTACAGCTAAAGATGATGTACAAAGTAATCAAACAGTTGTCTGATATTGAAAAGGCTTTGGTTTTTTTGTATTTAGAAGACAAAAACTACAAAGAAATCGCAGAAACTTTAGGTATAAGTGAAGTGAATTCAAGAGTTAAAATGAATAGAGTGAAGAAAAAACTAAAAACACTATTAAACCCCTAATCTAAATTCTACAATCTGAAATGATTATGAATTTCAAAATGAAAATACGCAAATGAAAGAATTAGATTTATTAAAAAAGGATTGGCAAAATCAGAATTCAGATTCTGATAAGTTTTCATTTAATGATATCTATCAAATGATTTTGAAGAAATCATCTTCTATTATAAAATGGATTTTTATCATCAGTGTAATCGAATTCGCATTTTGGCATTTATTATATCTTTTACCCAACAACAATACTGAAGTTTACAGTGAACTTGAAATGATGTGGTTTATTTATACTACTTCAATAATTCACTATATCATTACCATTAGTTTTATTTACTATTTCTATAAGAATTTTAAAAGTATCTCTAATTCAGATACTACAAAAACCTTAATGGAAAAGATCCTGAAAACAAGAAAAACTGTTTACAACTATGTTATCTATAACCTAGCGGCTTTTGGTATCACCTACTACTCTACGGTTTTTATGATGTACCAAAAGAAAGAACAGCTTTTCGAAATTGATTTAATCAAAGAACAGTTAGAAACCTTACCGCAACTCAAAGAGATTTTCTTCTTAACCCAAAGTATTTTAGGGATTGTAGTGATTTTTATATTTGGTGCTATTTATTTCCTTCTTTACGGTTTAATGCTAAGAAAACTTAATAAGAACTACAAGGAGTTAAAAGAATTAGAAGGTTAATTATAGTTCACATTACAGGTAAAAAAGTAAATTAACCCAGTTATTAACTTTTTATCTGGGACCGCATACTGTTTGTAAATTAATCCTGCATATTTACCCAAAAGTTACTAGGTATGGCAATTGTATTCAATCTAAACAACCAACCCATCCTGGAAATGAAAAAAAACGTAATTGCAAATTTTGAAGGCAAGATTATAGGCTATCTCGATCAGGATTATATTAAAAATCTTCAGAAAAAAGAGCTTGTAAAAATAACTGCTGGAAAAATAATTAATGCATTTACCAATGAAAATATAGCCTCAATTATTAACGATAATATCGTGAATATAAATAAGCAGGTTATTGGTAAAGTCAAGGGGAAGAGTGAATTAGA
>JABSPN010000258.1 GCA_013214425.1 Flavobacteriaceae bacterium
GTAAACGCGTATTTAATTTTCTAAGTGTTCCTAACTCTGGAATTGGAAAATAACCTGCACGAGCCAGAACAGAATACCAAACTGGAGCAATATGTCCGTTAGATAAGAAGAATAAATCTTCTCCTTTTCCGTCCATGTTAAAATCAGTATTGTGGTTCATGATTTCGTTGTACAGGGCAACAAAGTACTCTGTGCATCCTAAAGAACCTCCGGGATGTCCCGAATTTACTTTGTGTACCATACGCAAAATATCTCTGCGAACTTGGGTACATAAATTTTCTAAATGCTTAATATCAGCCATTATTGTAAAATTGCTTTTAAAGCTGCAAAAATACAGTTTAAGAATGGCTTGAGAAAGGATATTGTAAGGCTTTTATTAACCAATTTATGTGAATAGTTTATGGCTACCTCCAATACGGTATTATACTTGATGTTTGCCTTGAAATAAATTTGGTTTTCTTTTAATAATTTGCGCACTTAAACTAGGGCAGTTTACTTTTAAGAGTGAATTAACGAATAGTCGATTTTTAGTTCGTTATATTTGCTGAAATTTATGATTAAACTTAAGCGAGATATTTATGAGATTATAGCTCTTTTATTGAGTATTAGATTGATGTTTATGAGTGTTGAAGGATGGCTCATTCACAAGAGTCTTAAAAGTGATTATTTTAATAGAACAGGAGTCTTTGAATCTTTTACTTTAGGAGAAGATGCTAAACCAATATTAATTGCTGGTAGCTATAGAATTTCTTTTATGTTTGGGGTTTTAGTTTTGTTGTTTTTTATTTTACAAGGGTTTAATTTTAAATATAGAGGGCATAAATTGATTAAAGTATTATCGCTAATCTTATTTTTTCTAGGAGTAGGAATTATGATTTATGATCAAGTAACCTACTCTCATTTTTTAACTGAGGTTATAACACATGAAATTTGAAATAAAGGGAACAGACAGTCAAACAAAAGCCAGAGCTGGAGTTGTTACAACAGATCATGGAGAAATTCAAACTCCAATTTTTATGCCTGTTGGAACCATTGCAACGGTTAAAGGAGTACATCAAACAGAATTAAAAGAAGAGATCAATCCTGATATTATTCTCGGAAACACGTATCACTTATACTTAAGGCCTGGTACAGATATTTTAGAAAAGGCAGGAGGCTTGCATAAATTCATGAATTGGGATAGAAATATCCTAACTGATTCTGGAGGATACCAGGTGTATTCTTTATCGGCTAATAGAAAAATTAAAGAAGAAGGAGTCAAGTTTAAGTCACATATTGATGGATCATATCACTTCTTTTCTCCGGAATATTCAATGGATATCCAACGTAGTATAGGAGCCGATATTATTATGGCTTTTGATGAATGTACACCCTATCCTTGCGATTATCATTATGCTAAAAGATCGATGCATATGACGCATCGTTGGTTAGACAGATGTATCAATCATTTGGATAAAACTCCAGTTAAATACGGACATAACCAAGCTTTCTTTCCAATAGTGCAGGGAAGTACCTATACAGATTTACGAAAACAATCGGCTGAATTTATTGCTTCTCGCGAAGCATTAGGAAATGCAATTGGCGGATTATCAGTAGGAGAACCAGCAGAAGAGATGTATGCTATGACCGATGTTGTCTGTAGTATTCTTCCTGAAGATAAACCTCGTTACTTGATGGGAGTAGGAACACCTATTAATATCTTAGAAAATATTGCTTTAGGTGTCGATATGTTTGATTGTGTGATGCCAACTCGTAATGCGAGAAATGGAATGTTATTCACAGCTCATGGTACCATCAATATCAAAAATAAAAAATGGGAAGATGATTTTTCTCCGATAGACGAAATGGGAATTACTTTTGTAGATACTTATTATTCAAAGGCTTATGTTAGGCATTTGTTTGCAGTTAATGAGATGTTAGGTAAGCAGATAGCTACCATACATAACCTCGGATTTTATTTATGGTTGGTTCGTGAAGCAAGAAAGCATATTTTAGCAGGAGATTTTAGAGAGTGGAAAGAAATAATGGTTAAGCAAATGGATAAGCGTTTATAATGATTAAGATCATTGATCGATACATATTAAAGCGATATTTTGGGACATTTATTATGATGTTAGTCATGTTTATTCCCATTGCTATTATTATTAATCTTGCTGAAAAGATTGATAAAATATTAAGTAATAATGCCCCTTTTAATGCTGTAGCAGAATATTATTTGAACTTTACTATTTATATTGGATATTTATTATTTCCTATTTTATTATTTCTAGCTGTCATATGGTTTACCTCAAAACTAGCAGCGAAAACAGAAATTGTTGCTATTCTTAGTTCAGGAGGATCATTTTACAGATTTTTAAGACCTTATTTTATAGGTTCATTTATCATAGCGCTACTCGCTTTATATGCTGGAATGTTTATGGTGCCTAAGGCTAGTAAAGACTTTAATGAGTTTAAATATCAATACCTAAAAAAAGGGAAAGCCGTTAAGGATAATAAAAATATCTACAGGCAATTAAACGATAATGACTTTATATACCTCAGTAACTTTAATTTTAATAATGAAACAGGTTACGATTTTTCATTTGAGCATTTTGATGGCAATGAATTAAAGTATAAAATCACTGCCTCAAGAATTAAATATGTTGAAGAAGATTCTTCCTATACATTATTCGGTTATGTAAAGCGAAAGATCGGAGTAGATGATGATATTCTTGAAAGAGCGCCAAGAAAAGACACGATTTTCAATTTTGATCTGGAGGATTTAACCCCAGTTGAATACATCGCTGAAACATTTACCTATCCTGAATTAGTTAAGTACATAGATCGTGAAGAACAAAGAGGTTCTAAGCATGTGAATCGATATAAACTGGTGAAGTACAGAAAGTTTAGTATTCCAATCGCTGTTTTTATTCTAACTTTTATTGCAGTTTCTGTAGCTTCAGTAAAGAGAAGAGGAGGAATTGGAGTTAACTTAGCTTTCGGGGTAGCAGTAGGACTAACCTATGTATTCTTCGATAAGATTTTTGGAGTTATGGCAGAGCAATCTGGTTTTTCACCATTGTTAGCTGTAACCATTCCTAATGTATTATTTGGTATTCTAGCAGTATATCTTCTGAACCATGCAAAACGATAAACTTAAAAGTTATTTATTACTCCATTTAATAGTATTTATAGCAGGTTTTACCGCTATAATTGGTGAGATCATTACAGTTGGTTCAGCTACACTTGTATGGTATAGAATGCTTATCGCTGCTATTTTGATGTATGCTTACATTAAATTCATGAAGATCGATCTTAGAATCAGTAAAAAGACATTTTTGCAATTTTCCTTAGCTGGAATAATCATAGCCTTACATTGGATAACCTTTTTTGAAGCTATTAATCAATCTAATATCTCCATAACATTAGCCATGTTTTCCACTGGAGCCTTTTTTGGTTCTTTTATAGAGCCTATTGTTTATAAAAGAAAGCTCATTCCGTACGAGATTTTATTAGGCGTTTTTGTGATTTTGGGAATCTACCTCATTATGAAAGATGGAATCGAGGAAATTAACGGTGTGATATTAGGGATACTTTCAGCGTTTTTATCCTCATTATTTGCTGTAATTAATGGAAAGTTTGTTGCTACGCATACTGCTTCAGTAATTTCCTTTTATGAGTTTATAGCGGGTGTCGTATTTATTACCATGTACCTGGCTTGTATCAACGGCGGATTTAATACCGAATTCTTTAATTTAAGTCAGTCAGATTGGATTTGGTTATTTGTTTTAGCTTCTGTGTGTACAGCCTTTGCATTTATAGTTTCAGTAGCTATTATGAAAGATATTAGTCCTTACACTGTGATATTATCCTATAATTTAGAACCTATTTATGGATTCATATTGGCGGTGATGTTTTTTCCTGAAAAAGAAATCATGAGTTGGACATTTTATTTAGGTTCTGGAATTATTCTTATTACTGTTATTCTGAACAGTATATTGAAGTCTTCCAAGAAGTTAAACCAAAAGTCGAGTTAAATTCTGTCAAGGAATTAAAATGGACAGTAAAAAAATGCTAAAATGTCGATCACAACTAATGAAAAATATGTAGGTTTGCAAACAACAAAAATTTAATTTTCTATGGAATATTTAGATTTTGAACTACCGATTAAAGAATTAGAAGATCAACTTGAAAAATGCGCGTTGATTGGTGAGGAGAGTGATGTTGATGTCACAGAAACCTGTGAACAAATTGAAAAGAAATTAAAGGACAAAAAGAAAGAGATTTATAAAAATCTTTCAGCTTGGCAAAGAGTTCAGTTGTCAAGACATCCTTCCAGACCTTATACCTTAGATTACATCAGAGCTCTTTGTGGTGATACCTTTCTTGAATTACATGGAGATCGAAATGTAAAAGATGATAAAGCCATGATTGGGGGTATGGGTAAAATAGGTGACCAAACTTATATGTTTATTGGTCAGCAAAAAGGTCACAATACCAAAACACGTCAGTATCGTAACTTCGGAATGGCGAATCCAGAAGGATATCGTAAAGCCTTACGCTTAATGAAATCTGCTGAAAAGTTTGGAATTCCTGTAGTTACCTTATTAGATACTCCAGGTGCTTATCCAGGATTAGAAGCTGAAGAAAGAGGACAAGGAGAAGCTATTGCCCGTAATATTTTAGAGATGACTCGTTTACGTGTACCAATTATTACTATTGTAATTGGAGAAGGAGCTTCTGGAGGAGCTTTAGGAATTGGAGTAGGAGATAAGGTTATGATGCTTGATAATACATGGTATTCGGTAATTTCTCCTGAAAACTGTTCAACGATACTATGGAGAAGCTGGGATTTTAAAGAAAAGGCAGCAGAAGCATTAAAACTAACTTCTAGTGATATGATGTCACTAAAGATTT
>JABSPN010000259.1 GCA_013214425.1 Flavobacteriaceae bacterium
GGTAAAACAAGTTGACTATTATAAAGAAATTGGTAAACATTTAGAAGCAAAGCGCATTGAAGACCGAGTGACCTATGATTTGGAAATGATGCGAGAATTGGGTTATTGCTCTGGAATTGAAAATTATTCTCGATACTTTGATAGACGATCTGAAGGTACACGGCCTTTCTGTTTATTAGATTATTTTCCTGATGATTATTTAATGATTGTTGATGAAAGTCACGTGACTATTTCTCAGGTTCACGCGATGTATGGCGGAGATAAAAGCAGGAAAGAAAATTTGGTTGAGTACGGTTTTAGATTACCGGCTGCGATGGATAATCGTCCGCTTAAATTTGAAGAGTTCGAATCTTTACAAAACCAAGTGATTTATGTAAGTGCAACTCCTGCCGATTATGAGCTTCGCAAAACGGATGGAATCTACGTAGAGCAAGTTATTAGACCTACTGGATTATTAGATCCTATTATTGAGGTTAGGCCAAGTTTAAATCAGATTGATGATTTGGTTGAAGAAATTCAGAATCGTGTTGAAAAAGATGAGCGAGTTTTAGTCACAACACTCACCAAAAGAATGGCTGAGGAACTCACCAAATATTTAGCTCGAATTCAAATTAGGTGTCGTTATATTCATTCTGATGTCGACACACTTGAACGCGTTGAAATTATGCGTGATCTTAGAAAAGGAATTTTTGATGTGCTAATAGGTGTAAACTTATTACGAGAAGGGTTGGATTTACCTGAAGTATCATTGGTTGCAATTTTGGATGCCGACAAAGAAGGTTTTTTAAGGAGCCATCGTTCGCTTACCCAAACTATTGGTAGAGCAGCAAGAAACATTAGTGGCAAAGCCATTATGTATGCCGATAAAATCACCAATAGTATGCAAAAAACTATCGATGAAACCAACTATCGAAGGGAAAAACAGATGGCTTATAATAAAGCCAATAACATCACACCTAAGCCGCTGAATAAAAAGATTGACAATCCTTTAGCCCGAGACGAAGTGGCAACCTATCAATATGAGCAGCACTTAAAACAAGTTGCAGAAGAATCGGCAGCTTATATGTCGAAACCTGAAATTGAAAAGAAGATTAGAGAAACCCGAAAACTGATGGAATCTGCTGCTAAGGAATTAGACTTCATTAAAGCCGCTCAATTAAGAGATCAAATAAAGATATTACAAGAAAAATTATAAGATTATGAAATTCACCTGTCATACTACTATTCAAGTTCCAATAGCGCAATTTTCTACTCTTTATGTCTATAAAACTACTATAAAGAATGACAAAAGAAATTAATTTCGGTATAGTTATTGGAAGGTATAGAAGGAGAAGCAGATGCTAATTCCAAAATTACGATTTAGCATGGAAAAATAATATGAAACTCATCGAAACGATCCCTGTCAACAATTTACCAGAAGAAAGAACGGGATTGTATGTTCACAAGCGTATCAACATACGATGTTGAGTGATTTTAAAGCGGTATAAGATTCAGAAACGTTAGTAAAAACAAAAGAATCGAAAATTATATAACATGACACTTAAAACAAAAAATATTACTCTTTTTTCACTAGTTTATCTGATCAGTTTTGCATGTTTATATACATGTATATTTTTTTCAGACATCAGAGGCTTTTTGTTAATTCTAATATTGTTGTCATTTTTCAACATACCATCTTTTTTAGTAGTTATGGTATTATATTATTTGAATTTAAAAAAGATGATTGTCACGAATAATCTCATTTATATTTCACTATCAATTCTTCTATTCTTAGCTACTTTTTTAATTTGGAATAAATTGACTTATGACCCAAAAAATATTTTTCCAATTTTTAAAGAACCAACTTACATGATATTTAGTCTTTGTATAGTTTCTCACATTATATCATTAGCCTTTATTGAGCTCATTAAAATCCTTAAAAAGAAATTCTGAAAAAAAACAATTAAAATTAAAGCTAGTTGTAATAAGTCTTAAAGATTCCCAATAAGACATCAGGAGGAATTAAATTATTTTCATATTCGGTCATGATCTCAAGAACTTTGTCCATCGCTAGTGGATTTAAGCCCATTCTTAGTCCAAATTGATGCAGGCGAATTCGCTCTTCTTCATGAACATTTTGATCGATATTCATTAATAAGACTAATCGGTGAAACTGAACAATGCGTTCACTTTCATTGGCAATAGGTTTTAGAGGTGCTGGATGGTGAAATAAAGCATCAAATTCACTTTTATCAACTCCTATCTGATTGGCTACGGCAAGTAAAAAACTATATTCTACCTCAGAAACTTTATTGTCTGACTTGGCAAAAGCAATCATTTCAGTGAGTATACTTAGTTTTTCTTCTCTAGTTATCATGTTCAATAAAAATAATAAAAAAAGCCTCAATTTTAATTAAGGCTTCTAATATATTATTAACAAGTAATTAAGCTAATACAGTTTGTACTTTATCAGCAGCTTCCTGGAATTGAACAGCAGATTGTACATCTAATCCAGAATTATCGATTAACTCTTTTGCTAAATCTGCATTTGTACCTTGTAATCTTACGATAATTGGAACGTTGATCGCATCTCCCATGTTTTTATAAGCATCCACAACTCCTTGAGCAACCCGGTCACAACGAACGATTCCTCCAAAGATATTGATTAAGATCGCTTTTACATTTGGATCTTTTAAGATAATTCTAAAGGCTTCTTCAACACGCTTCGCATCTGCAGTTCCTCCAACATCAAGGAAGTTTGCAGGTTCTCCACCAGCCATTTTAATTAAATCCATAGTTGCAATTGATAATCCAGCTCCGTTTACCATAAACACTACATATCCGTCAAGATCAACATAGTTTAATCCTACTTCCTTAGCTTCTACTTCAACTGGATTTTCTTCACGAACATCTCTCATTGCAGCATAGTCTTTTCTTCTGAAAAGTGCATTATCGTCAATCGTCACTTTAGCATCAACAGCCATGATCTTATCGTCAGAAGTTTTTAATACTGGATTGATTTCGAATAATGAAGAATCAGAATCTGTATAGGCTTTATATAAAGCAGTAACGAATTTTGTCATTTCTTTAAATGCTGCTCCTGAAAGACCTAAGTTAAACGCTACTTTTCTAGCCTGGAAGGGTAATAATCCAGTAGCAGGATCAATTTCTTCTGTAAAAATTAAATGTGGAGTTTCTTCAGCAACTGCTTCAATATCCATACCTCCTTCAGTAGAATACATGATCATGTTTCTTCCAGTTCCTCTATTTAATAGAACTGACATGTAGTATTCTTCTGGCTCACTATCTCCAGGATAATAAACATCTTCAGCTATTAATACTTGATGAACTTTTTTACCTTCTGCAGAAGTTTGAGGAGTAATTAAGTTCATTCCTATGATTTGATCAGCGATTTCTCTAACTTCATCTAAGTTCTTTGCTAATTTAACTCCTCCACCTTTTCCTCTTCCTCCTGCGTGAACCTGAGCTTTAATTACGTGCCAACCTGTTCCAGTTTCTTCAGTTAATTTTTTTGCAGCTGCTAGTGCTTCATCAGCAGTTTGTGCTACAATTCCTCTTTGAACTCTGACTCCAAAAGAGCTAAGTATTTCTTTACCTTGATATTCGTGTAGATTCATAATAGATTATCCTAAGATTTTAAGCATGACAAATGTAACAAAACTGAAATGAATTTACGAGCTCAAAATCAGACATTTTTCAACAATCTAATTTGTTATATACAAAACTTTTTGTTTTAAAAATATTATAATTGTTTTATTATTTTTTTTCCCAGAAGGTGTACTATATTTTTGTCCGAAATTAATTTTAAGACATGAATAGAAATCAACTTTTACACGTTGCAAATGAATTTGGCAGTCCATTATATGTATATAATGCAGAAAAAATTATCTACCAGTACAACAGACTTAGTCACGCCTTTAGAAGTGTCAAAAATCTAAAAATAAATTATGCCGTAAAAGCTTTATCGAATATTTCTATATTAAAATTGTTCAATCAATTAGAGTCGGGTTTGGATACCGTATCGATACAAGAAGTACAATTGGGTTTAAGTGCTGGTTTTGAAGCCAATGATATTATTTATACACCTAATGGTGTTTCGCTTCAGGAAATTGAGCACGTTGCTGAAATGGGTTGTCAAATCAACATCGATAATTTATCGATCCTTGAGCAATTTGGCACTAAGCATCCTGAGACACCTGTATGTATACGTATTAATCCACATGTGATGGCCGGTGGGAATAGTAATATTTCTGTTGGACATATCGATTCTAAGTTTGGTATTTCCATTCATCAAATTCCACATATATTAAGGATCGTTGAAAATACGGGTATGTGCATTAATGGTATTCACATGCATACTGGATCTGATATTCTGGATATTGATGTTTTCTTATATGCTGCTGAAATTTTATTTAAAGTAGCCAATCAGTTTGACGATTTAGAGTTTATCGATTTTGGAAGCGGGTTTAAAGTTCCCTATTCTCAAAATGATGTGGAAACCAATATTGAAGAACTAGGTGATAAATTATCAACTCGCTTTAATGAGTTTACTCAAAATTACGGAAAACCCTTAACCTTAATGTTTGAACCAGGAAAGTTTTTAGTAAGTGAAGCCGGATGCTTTTTAGCCAATGTGAATGTCGTAAAGCAAACAACTTCTACTGTTTTTGCTGGTATTGATTCTGGTTTTAATCATTTGATAAGACCTATGCTGTACAATGCAAAACACGACATTGTAAATCTTTCAAATCCTGAAGGGTGTGAACGATTCTATTCTGTTGTAGGTTACATCTGTGAAACCGATACCTTTGCTTCTAACAGAAGAATTAATGAGATTTCTGAAGGTGATACTCTGTGCTTTAAAAACGCTGGAGCCTATTGCTTCTC
>JABSPN010000026.1 GCA_013214425.1 Flavobacteriaceae bacterium
AAGCTTCTTAAAATCCCGATTGGCTCGGTAGTTTCAAAACGAAATGTTGCCTCTTTTAGCTCCATAAAAAGAAAAAATCTGAAACGTGTTATTACCATCTACTCCAATGTCCTAGAAGGATATAATGCAACTGAAATAGTTGGTAAAATGCAGAGTTTGATGGATGGCTATCAAATTCCAAACACACTTAATTTCAATTTTACAGGAGAACAAGAAGAACAAGCAAAAAATTTGGATTTCTTATCCAGAGCCCTCCTAATAGCTGTTGCCTTAATACTCTTAATCATCGTTGCTCAATTTAACTCAATTTCAAAACCTATCATTATACTTATTGCTATCATACTGAGTTTTATAGGTGTTCTTTTTGGAATTGTTGGTTTTGGTGATGACTTTGTAGTTATTATGACTATGATGGGTATTATTTCACTTGCAGGAATTGTTGTAAATAATGCCATTGTATTAATGGATTATACTCAACTGCTTATCGATCGTAAAAAAGAGGAACTCGGATTAGAGGAAAGTGCTCTTCTGAGTAGAGAGGAGTATATGACAGCCATCATTGAGGGCGGCAAAGCACGTTTACGTCCTGTTTTACTGACTGCAATAACCACTATTTTAGGGTTAATACCTTTAGCAATTGGGTTCAATTTAGATTTCTTCGGACTATTTACCGAGTTTAATCCAAATATTTATTTTGGAGGAGACAATACTATATTCTGGGAACCCATGTCATGGACAATCATATACGGTCTAACCTTTGCAACGTTTTTAACTTTAGTAATAGTGCCTGTACTATTCTATCTTTTAAATAGAGCAAAAATTAGATTCGCAGAATAAATCAAATCAAAAATCCCCCAAACGTAGGAAACGCTCTCGATAAAAACATCTGTTTTAGAGAGCGTTTTTGATTTAGAAGTTTTAGAGTTTTATAGACTAAAACCATTTAATCTTATTAAATTTGCAGACTTAAAAATTAGTAACATGTACAGAAGTCATAATTGTGGTGAATTAAGAATAGAAGATGTTAATAAAGAAGTAACATTAGCCGGATGGGTACAACGTGTAAAAGATCGCGGTGTATTAACATGGGTAGTTATTCGAGATCGTTATGGTATAACGCAATTGTTGTTTGATGAAGAACGTTCACCAAAAGAACTTCTGGAACAATCTAAAACCTTAGGAAGAGAGTTTGTTGTTCAAGTAAAAGGAACTGTAATTGAACGTGAGTCTAAAACCAAAAATATGGAAACAGGAGATATTGAAATCTTAGTTTCTGAACTAAGGGTATTAAACGAAGCTCAAACTCCTCCATTTACTATTGAAGATGAAACTGATGGTGGAGAAGAATTACGTATGCAATATCGTTACCTGGATATTCGTCGTAATCCTGTAAAGAACAACTTAATGTTTAGACATAGCGTTGCTATGGAAGTGCGTAAATATTTATCAGAAAAAGAATTTATTGAAGTAGAAACACCTTATTTGATCAAGTCTACTCCAGAAGGAGCTAGAGATTTTGTTGTTCCAAGTAGAATGAACGAAGGTCAGTTTTACGCCTTACCGCAATCACCACAAACATTCAAACAGTTGTTGATGGTTGGTGGAATGGATAAGTACTTCCAAATTGTTAAGTGTTTTAGAGATGAAGATTTAAGAGCAGATAGACAACCAGAGTTCACGCAGATAGATTGTGAAATGGCTTTTGTTGATCAAGAAGATATTTTAAATGTATTTGAAGGTTTAACTCGTCATTTACTAAAAGAAGTAAAAGGTGTTGAAATCGATGCTTTCCCAAGAATAACTTTTGACGAAGCCATGAAACGTTACGGTAATGACAAGCCAGACATTCGCTTCGGAATGGAATTCGGAGAGTTAAATGCTGTAGCACAACACAAAGACTTTAATGTATTCAATAGTGCTGAACTTGTTGTAGGAATCGCTGTTCCTGGTGGAGCTTCTTATACCAGAAAAGAAATCGATAAATTAATCGATTGGGTAAAAAGACCGCAAGTAGGAGCTTTAGGAATGGTTTATGTAAAATGCAATGAAGATGGTTCTTATAAATCCTCAGTAGATAAATTTTACGACCAAGAAGATTTAGCGAAATGGGTAGAAGTAACTGGAGCAAAAGCTGGTGATTTGATTTGTGTACTTTCCGGAGAAACAAATAAAGTAAGAGCTCAATTAAGTGCTTTAAGAATGGAATTAGCAGAACGTTTAGGATTGAGAAATCCTGAAGAATTTGCTCCGTTATGGGTTGTTGATTTCCCATTATTAGAATGGGATGAAGATACAGAGCGTTACCATGCCATGCACCACCCATTTACTTCACCTAAACCAGAACAAATCCCATTATTGGCCACAGATCCTGGAAATGTAAAAGCCAATGCTTACGATTTAGTCCTAAATGGAAATGAAATTGGTGGGGGGTCAATCAGAATTCACGACAAAAAAATTCAAGCCATGATGTTTGATTACTTGGGCTTTACTCCGGAAGAGGCCAAAGCGCAGTTTGGATTCTTGATGGATGCTTTCCAATATGGAGCACCTCCTCACGGCGGAATTGCTTTTGGCTTTGATAGACTAGTTGCTATTCTAGGCGGACAAGAAACCATTAGAGACTTTATTGCTTTCCCTAAAAACAATTCTGGTAGAGATGTGATGATCGATGCTCCTGCTAATATTGATGAAATGCAATTAAAAGAATTGAACATCGAATTATTAGTTTCAGAAAGTGCTGAATCGTGAGAATTATATTAATCATAGTGTTTTTAGCTGCTATTTGTAGCATTATTTATGGGTTTTCAATAACCACTCCAAACGACGTGTCTGGTGATAAGTTTATTGGCTTAGGTACTTTAGGGTTGTTTTTTGTCTGGATGCCTTTATTTATCTACCATCGCTACAGAGGAAAAAGTGTTAAAAAATACATGATTACCGACGAAACTTTTAAGAAAATTAAAGACGAAGCAGAGACATTTTTAGATTAAGAAATGATTAAAAAGTCTCTTAATTCATAGGCTTTATTAATAATTGACTACCTTTACCGCAATTATTATACATTTTTAATGACAGGTACAGTTAAATTTTTCAATGAATCAAAAGGATTTGGATTCATTGTTAGCGATGACACAGGAGAAGATATTTTTGTGCACATCAGTGGAATTAAAAGCGGAGAAGCTTTGAACCAAGGAGATAAAGTTGAATACATTTTACAAGAAGGAAGAAAAGGTACAGTTGCTGCTGAAGTAACAGTGATTGGATAAAAATATATTCTATTTTACAACACAAGTCCGATGATATCATCGGGCTTTTTTGTTTGTTACCTGTCACGATTTATCATAGACATTTCGACTATCCCTATACTTTGAAGCTTCCCGTCTTCGCTGTAGTAGTTCAGCTACAAAGGCTGGAAAGCGACACATGTACTCTCAAAGTGAAAATCGGATACTTCACTAAAACTTAAGAATTCGATTAGCTGTTACACTCCCCTCTTAAGAGGAGCTGGAGATGTGTTAGCAAGATCTTTCGACTTCGCTCAAGGTAACGATTAATTCAAATTCCTCTGTTGAATAAAAAATCTTTTGATGATTTCACTACATTCTTGCTCCAATACTCCACCGGTCATTTCTGTTTTAGGATGTAATTTTGTATTGAGATGGATACAACCTCTTTCGTGATCTCTTGCGCCATATACAATTTTTGATATCTGACTCCAATACAGAGCGCCTGCACACATCTGACAAGGCTCTAAAGTCACATACATAGTACATTTTTTAAGGTATTTCCCTCCTAAAAAGTCAGCGGCAGAAGTAATGGCTTGCATTTCAGCATGTGCTGTGACATCATTTAAGGTTTCGGTTAAGTTATGCGCTCTGGCAATGATCTTATTATCAATAACGACTATCGCTCCCACTGGCACTTCTCCTCTATCAAAAGCTGCTTGAGCTTCCTGAAGTGCTTTTTTCATGAAATAATCATCCGAAAATATATTTTCCATAAGCCAAATTTACAATATGAATATGTTATTTTTGCCTAAATTAATTAATAAATCACCGTGTCTCAACAATTCCTGAAAGACATACAGAATCCGAAAGACTTAAGAAGACTATCAGAAAATCAATTGCCTGATCTTGCTAAAGAACTCAGAGAGTTTATTATTGATATTGTCGCCACTAAAGAAGGACACTTAGGAGCGAGTCTCGGCGTTACTGAATTGACGATAGCGCTACATTATCTTTTTGACACACCCAATGATCTTTTAGTTTGGGATGTTGGACATCAAGCTTACGGACACAAAATCTTAACTGAACGAAAGAATATCTTTCACACCAATAGGCAGCTCAATGGTATTTCAGGCTTTCCAAAAAGAGAGGAAAGTATTTATGATACGTTCGGGGTAGGGCATTCTTCTACTTCTATTTCTGCAGCTTTAGGAATGGCTATTGCTTCTAACCTGAAAGGAGAGACGAAAAAACATCATATCGCAGTGATTGGCGATGCTTCTATTGCCAGCGGAATGGCTTTTGAAGCTTTAAATCACGCTGGTGTATCTAAAGCAAACTTATTAGTGATACTGAATGATAACGCCATTGGAATTGACCCAAGTGTAGGAGCTTTAAAAAACTATTTAACTGGAATCAAAAAAGGAGAAGCCAATCATCAACACAATATTTTTGAAGCTTTAAACTTTGAGTATTCTGGTCCGGTTGACGGTCATGATTTTGATGCATTACTTTCAGAATTAAAACGCTTGAAAGAAATTTCAGGACCTAAATTCCTTCATGTAATCACTACAAAAGGGAAGGGGTTAAAAAAAGCAGAGGAAGATCAGGTGCGTTATCATGCGCCAGGAAAATTCGACAAAATTTCAGGAGAAATCACTCCAAAAAACACAAAGCATTTAGCACCTAAATATCAGGATGTATTTGGAAAAACAATTGTAGAATTAGCGAAACAAAACGAGCGTATTGTTGGTATCACACCTGCTATGCCTTCGGGTAGCTCACTCAAATTCATGATGGATGAAATTCCTGAACGCTCTTTTGATGTCGGTATTGCAGAACAACATGCAGTTACTTTAGCTGCAGGTATGGCAACCCAAGATTTGATTCCATTTTGTAATATTTATTCTACGTTTTTACAAAGAGCATATGATCAGGTTATCCATGATGTTGCCTTGCAAAAACTACCTGTTATTTTTTGCTTAGACAGAGCAGGATTAGTTGGTGAAGACGGCGCCACACACCATGGAAATTTTGATTTAGCCTATTTAAGGTGTATTCCTAACTTGACCATTTTTGCTCCAATTAATGAAATCGAGTTACGCAATATCATGTATACTGCTCAATTAGGTTTAACGGCGCCTATCGCTATTCGGTATCCAAGAGGAAGAGGTGTGACTTTAGATTGGCAACAACCATTTTCTAAAATGGAAATTGGCAAAGGTGAATGCTTAAGGAAAGGAAAGGACATTGCTATTCTTTCCATTGGCCATATAGGCAATCTTATTCCTGATTTAATAAATGAACTTGATGGTCAATTTTCGAAAAAAATCGGTCATTATAACATGCGTTTTATAAAACCTTTAGATAATGGGTTATTGCATAAAGTTTTCAAGCAGTACGCTCATATTATTACGCTAGAAGACGGGACTATAAAAGGTGGTTTAGGAAGTGCTGTTACTGAATTCGCTTCCGAATACAATTATACCAATTCAATTCATATCAAAGGGATTCCTGATACGTTTATTGAGCAGGGTAAAAAAAAGGAATTGTTTGAACAAATTGGGCTAACAGTTCAAGGATTGCAAACCTTTATTAAAAATATTGACTAATTTTATAAATCTTCTTTCCTGAGCTGAACCATCTGAATAATAAGGTCTTTAGGCAAAGGCTTATTAAGAGGTAATTGAATAGAGCCTTTCCCAGTTTTATATTCCTTAAGTTCTTCTGAAAAATTCTCTACGGTAGTTAGAAAGGGACTAAGACTAACATGCTTGGTTGAACCCGCCATCATAATCTGCTGTTCCTTCTTCACTCCTGATGTATATTGCGAACCTATTGAGCGATCTGTGGTTTAGGTAGCTGTATTTTTTTGACTAATTTGATTCTTACAAGTTGATAAATCACGTTCTTCATTAATAGCAAAAGTTCTCATGAGAGTACCCCACAATCTGTTGGATTATCATATAATATCCAGATGGCAAAGAGAAATTTCTTATTGGGTTGAATCGTTATTTGAAATTATGTCTATATCATAGAATCAGGTAGCTTCTGCAACATCTTTTCAGTAATATCAACATTCTCTAAAGCCCATTCTTTAGGTAATGGCATGATCTTAAACTTCTCATCAATTTGCTTTGGTTAATTGTATTTCTTAGAAAAAGTAATGCTAAGTTGGACAGGCACAGTTGTGTCATCACTAATCATAATAGGCATATATGGTAAACTATAATTATGCCCGGTGGGGTCATGAAAACTTACTCTGCGATTGATCTCGTTTTTAATCATAATCCAAGCAATCCATCCTGTAACAACAAACATGATGACTTCCCAAATACAATTTCTTCCAATCGTGTAGCCTGAAGTATCTTTATACAGGAAGGATTAATTTTATACTTGCCAGATTTAATGACACTTCTTTTGTAGCTCATCATTTCTGATACTTCTCAAAAGTTGACAGTATCTGTTAGTTGCTTATTGGTATATAGAATACCTACTAAATCTTGAAATGATGAATTGATGGAAATATACACAATGTCATATTCCAAATTTTCAGGAACATTTGGCTACATTATTCTTATGTATTTACAATAAGCAAATGCTGTTCCTATGATGCCAAAAGTTAGAACTATCTACAATACCCTTTTCATCATTTTCTAATTCTTTTCAATTATTAATGCTGGAATATTTAAGGATTTATAAAGATTATTGTAAGCTTTCATTTCGGTATTAATAATTGCATCTCTTTCATTTTTATATACCAGCCAATCGTTCATAAGATCACGATAGCGTTCTTTAGCACCTTTTGTCACTTTTGGATCGGCTTGGTCTATATAATTCAGAAGTTGGATAAGTTGTGCATTGAGCTTATTATTAAAATTAATTACATCCTGAAATGTTTTCTGCTTCTCTTGTATTAAATTTTCTTCCCAAATATTGATACGTTTCTTTAACTCCTCTCCTTTTTCAACAAGTGCTTTTACTTTATCATTCTTTTTTAAGAGTTTTTCATATCTGGCTAATTGCGTTTTTGCAGAACGCATTTGATTAACAGATTCATGCATCTCTTTTAATGTATTTTCTATACTTACAAGCATGTCTTGTTGTTCATTAAAATCTTCAGGAGTAGATTGAATTGCTGGGTTTGGAAGAATCACTATCTCTGTTTCTTCAGCTTCCCCATCCAGAGACAGCCTTAACCTATATTTTCCAGGAGCAACACTAGACCCTGAATGCCCACCAAAAACAAACACTTTATTGATTGCAGGGATAGCTTCTCTATTAAAGTCCCAGGTAAATCTATGATACCCCTTTTTTGAAGACAATATTTGAGGTTTAGACGGGCCACCTGGCCAAGACTTAAATTGTTTTAGTTTTTTATTGGTATAAGACCTTATTACTTTTCCTGATTGTAAAATATCTAGCTTCAATTCTAATGAATCAACACTTTTACTTAAATAATAATCAAATGTAACACCGCTTTTAGGATTCTGACCCTGCCCTACAGCCTTGGAAACTCCTCCAAAAATGCGATAACTTGCTTTAGGTTTAAATAACTGAACAGCTTTATCCTGATTCGTCATATTTTGAAGAACACTTAAATCATCTAAAATCCAAAATCCTCGTCCGGAGGTAGCTGCTACCAAATCATTATCTTGAATAGTTAAATCGTTTATAGGAACTACTGGCAAATTTAATTTAAGTCGTTGCCAATATTCACCATCATCATTAGACACATACAAGCCAGTTTCGGTTCCAGCGTATAATAACCCTTTTCGCTTTTTATCTGCCCTAACAACTCTTACAAATCCGTTAGGATCATTTAATCCATTAATAATTTTTTCCCAGGTATTTCCGTAATCACTTGTTTTAAAAACATAGGAATTTAAATCTAAAGATTTATATCGCATTACTACTATATAAGCGACTGCTGGGTCATGTTCTGAAATATCAATACTGTTTACAATCCCATCTGAAATACCTTTAGGGGTAATATTTTCCCAGGTTGTGCCTCCATTTTTTGTAATATGCAATAATCCATCATCACTACCTGCGTAAAGCAGCCCTTCTCGATGTTGAGATTCAACTAAAGCTGTAAGAGTATTATAATTTTCTCCTCCAGCAGCCTCATTAGTATACGGACCTCCTCCAGGGCCGTGTTTTTCTTTTTCATTTTTTGTTAAGTCAGGACTTATAGTAGTCCAATTAATTCCTCCATCTGTAGTTTTAAATACTACATTCCCTGCATGGTAAATAGTCTTCCTGTCATGTGGAGAAGAAATGATTGGAGCATTCCAGTTATAACGATATTTTGAATCTTTAGGCGCTATACTCAATCCCAATTCTGGGTATTCTTTAATTGATTTTTGAGCTCTAGATGATTTAGTCCACTTGCTGATATTCCCTTGATAAGTTCCACCATAAATTGTCTCAGGATTGTCTGGATCAAATGCTATAAAGGCACTTTCTCCTCCAGCAACAGAATACCAATCCTTCCAATCAATTCCTCCATCATTAGTACGACTGGCGATGGCAATTGCTGAATTATCTTGTTGACCTCCATACACATTATACGGCACTAAATTATCAGTTATTACTCGATAAAACTGGGCTGTAGCCTGATTCTGTTGTGTGCTCCAACTCTTCCCTCCATTAAAGGAAATATTAGCACCACCGTCATTAGAATTGATTATATTTTTATTATCCTGAGGATTGATCCATAGATGATGATTATCTCCATGAGGAACAGGAATATTAAAAAAGGTTTTTCCCCCGTCAATTGATTTCATCACAGGAGCATTTAATACGTAGACAACATTCTCATTTATCGGATCTGCAAAAATTTCCATATAATACCAAGAACGCGCAACATTCACCCGGTTACTATTTACTTGCTTCCATTTTTTTCCAGCATCATCTGAACGATAAACACCTCCTTTTTTTCCTTCTGCTTCTATCACAGCAAAAATACGTTCTGGATTCGCTCTAGATACGGAAATCCCAGATTTTCCAAATTCTTTTGGCAAACCCGTTTTCATTTTGTTCCAAGTATTTCCTCCATCTGTAGACTTATATAAACCAGAATCTGCTCCACCTGATTCTATAATCCAGGGGTAACGACGGTGTTCCCACATGGAAGCATATAAAATTCGTGGATTTTTCATGTCCATAGACAAAGAAGATGCACCCGTAGTTTCATTGACAAATAACAATTTTTTCCATGTTTTTCCTCCATCAACACTTCTGTAAATTCCTCTTTCTTTTGTGGGAGCATATTGTGCTCCTTGAGCTGCTACATATATGATATCAGGATTCGTAGGATGAATAATGACATCGGAAATATGTCGGGTCTTCTCAAGCCCCATATGTTTCCATGTTTTTCCGGCGTCCAAAGATTTATAAACTCCGTCTCCCATAGAAGTCATCACACCACGTGCAGCATGTTCACCCATTCCTACAACTACTATGTTGGTATCACTTTCTGATACTGCAATAGCACCTACAGATCCTGTTTTAAAAAACTTATCTGAGATGTTTTTCCAAGTAATTCCATCATCCGTAGTTTTATAAACTCCTCCACCTGTGGAACCCATATAGTATGTATGAGGTTGCCCAATAACTCCAGTAGAAGTTACACTTCGACCTCCTCTAAAAGGGCCTATATTTCGCCATTTTAATCCATGGAATAAAGAATCAGTAAGTTTTAAGGTAGGACCTGCTACTTTTTGTTTTCTTTTTTGTGCCTGATGGGGTACTGGCAATAAGCACATGCAGATAAGGAGTAATTGTAATGTTTTCATGGTATAAGTTTTTGTTGGAGGTTGATATGAAGTAATCTTTTCTATATGAAACATAGCGACTAAAAAGATACTACATTTCGGATAAACTTAAAATCAAAATTCTACATTTTGTTTAATCACTCCTTAACGTAAAAAAATTAAACTTAGAAAAGAGAATTTTATTCGAAAAAAGCAGGTGCTAGTATGGGTAAATATTACTGTCAATTTATTTTTCATATTTGTCAGTTCTCCAAATTGTATCTATCTTTGGATACTATCATTAGCGGTTTTTTCTTCATGAAAGTAGTATCCCTTTTTGCTGGTTGTGGCGGTTTAGATTTAGGTTTGGTTCAAGCGGGGCATCAAATTGTTCTCGCTACTGATTTTGATAAAGATTGCAAAGTAACCTATGATAATAATTTTGATCACGAACTACTTTTAAAAGATGTAAAAGATCTGAAAGGAGAAGAACTTCCCGAGTACGATATTTTAACTGGAGGCTTCCCTTGTCAGGGTTTTTCAATTGCAAACTTATATAGGGATGTAAAAGATGAAAGAAATGAGTTATATCTCGAAATTGTTAGGTTGTTAAATGAAACGAAACCCAAATTCTTTTTAGCCGAAAATGTCCCTGGTATTTTAAGCCTTGGTAAAGGAGAAGTTGTCAAACAAATCATGAAAGAGTTCTCTGAAATAGGACTCGAAGATGATTTTCCTGGCTATGAGGTGAAAAAGTACAAATTAAATGCAGCCGATTATGGTGTGCCCCAAGGGCGTAAAAGAGTCATCTTCTTTGGTGTTTCAAAAGAATTTAGTCCTGATGCTATTAATGAGGTTTTCAAAGTATTTCCTCCAGAACCAACTCATTCAAATGACCCAGACGATAATTTAGAACCCTACGTAACGTTGAGAAAAACAATTGGCCATTTACCAGAGCCTTATACTAAGCAAGGTGAAAAAATAAAAAATCACTTTGGAACAAAGCACAAGGTTAAGATTAATGGATATATGGGAAATAGAAAATTATCCTGGGATAAACCTGGGCCAACAATTGTAGGTAGAGGTGGTGGAACCGGTGGCCCCGTTATAGCTGTGCACCCAAATTGTGAAAGAAGGTTTACAGTAAGAGAAACAGCAATAATCCAATCTTTCCCAGATGATTTTGAATTTTATGGTTCGACTAGTTCGCAATTTAGACAAATAGGAAATGCTGTTGCTGTTGAATTTGCAAGACATTTAGGCCTTGCTTTGAAGAAAATAGAAACTATTGTTAAGGCAGAGTTATTCGAAATTAACGCTAATTAGTTTATTTGTTTTTTCTACTTGTACTTCATTCAATATGGCCACTAATTTACTCTCATTAAAAAAGCCATTAAACTCTTTATCAATACTATAAGTGCAATACTTGATGATAACATCTCTTGACATTCTAATTGAATTTCCTTCCCATCTGTTTATGGCTGATGAAGACATATCATTCCAATACGATCTCAAAGAATCTGAAATACACCTTATAAAGTCTTCATTGCTTAAAAGATATAGTTGCAGTCGTTTATAGTTTTTAATATAAATCAATACATCCTCTTTAAAAACACCTTTAAAAGCTATTTCCCATCTCTCAAAAAACTCTTCTAACTTATCAATCTCATTTAGGTAGTGGAACAACTGACTTAATTGAGCTTTACTTCCTCTACCAATTTCATAATCAACGTCATTATGTGAAACCTTAATTTTGCTTCTCCTTTCTCCAAGTGCTAAAAACTTATCATCTAAAATCCCCGTTACAAGAGAAGTAAAGTCGAATGCTCCAAAATTTATTTCTTTATTTTCAGGAATTAGAGACTTAATAGAAACTTTATAGGAAGAATCTTGTCTTGGATCATAAAAAATCAGATCGCCTTTTTCTCTGAAATTAGAGCATATCTTTAATTGAATTTCTGCTGGTATCTTTTCTATTTCATGTTGACTTAACAGACTGCTTATATTTGGGTTTATCTTGGGCAAATCGTCAGAAGTTCTACCATCTCCTAAAAGCGCTAATCTATTTTCTAAAGCGCTTGCGGTATATTTTTCTTTATAAACAGCAGGGTGATTTAGATAATTCTTTAAGTCAAAAAGTATCAGTTTAGCTAGTTTAGAAACCTCTGTATTATCTTCCTTTTGAGCATCGGCAGCTATGTGAAAAATGAGTTTTTGCATTGTAGTACTGTCATATACAGGAATCCTTTTTAAGGCTCTATATCGCTCATAAACATTTTGAGGTATTAATGGGTATTTTAATATTTTATCCATTGCTGCTCTGTACTACTTTATAAATAAAAGGCGAACCTTTCGGTTCGCCTTTAATATATATATCAGTTTAAATTATTGTACTAATAATTTTGCTGTATGGGTGAAGTTCTCACCTTCTATCTTCATTAAATACACTCCTGTTTGTAAGCTTGCTACTGGTACAGTAACTACTCCTTGAAGCGTGTTTTCTGTAGAGATGATTCTTCTTCCGTTGATATCAAAAATCGTAATGTTAGCATCACCTAAGTAGCTCGATACTTCGATGTTCACAATATCAGAAGCTGGATTAGGATAAATCTTAAAGTCTCCAGCATTTACATCCTGAGTTGATAATGCACAATCAATTGTGATGGCTACATTTTGGTTTGGCAACCATCCACCTTGATTTGTATCTCTTATATCAACTACGAAGCTATCAGATCCGTTAGTTGGACAACCAGCATAGGTGTTGGTATAAGTAATAAATCCTGAATCAATATCAGTTTGAGTGAATGTATCTCCAACTCCTAATGCAATAGAGTTTAACTCTAAGTTACCTTCAGTTGGTAATACTACCATTGTATACTGAACATCAGCTGGTGCAAATGAAGTTGCTCCATCCATTTCTGTAGTTAATACTGTATGAGTACTTACAGCAGTTACTGTAAATCCTCCTGTGAATGTTGGTGCTGGATTCGATACTGGGATACAAATTTCCATAGACCAGTTATTGATTGTTCCACCATCTGCTGCTACTGTATCAGTTACACTTAATGTCCAGGTACCTGCTTGATCTTCTCCATCAAAACCTGATAAAGCAGTAGAAGGAATAAACGTTTGCCCAGTAGCTAAGTTTCCACAATTAATTGCAGCAGCAGCTTCATCGTCAAAAGTAGCATCTACGTCATCTACATTACCACAACCAGTTAAATTCGCGAAGTTAACGGTTGTTGTAGCTGGTGATTCAAGAGTAATATTTAAATCTCCAACCCATGTATGAGAAATATCTAAGTATACATTAATATCTGTAATTGCTCCACCTGTTGGCACGTCAATTGTAGTTGTTACTGTATCTACAGAAGTTGGAATTACTGTACCTGGTGCATCTGCATAAGTAGTACAACCGTTAACTCCTACTTGAAAACTATAGCTTTCAGAGAATGCTCCAGAAACACAAGCGTTGCTTGGTAATACTCTCCAATAGTATACTTCGCCAGGAATTAAACCAGTTACATCGTAAGTAGTTACATTAACTGTAGTATCAACAATTGTAGTTGTGAAACTTGGGTTTGTACTAACTTGCACCTGATAATCTGCAGCATTTGCTGTAGCAGCCCAGGTTAAAGTTAAAGCAGGTGCTTGATCTGTAGCTCCGTTTGAAGGAGAAGTCAATACCTGAACTGCTAAAGGTGTATTGTCTACAACCTTTAATAATACATCTTGTGTTTTATTTCCTGCAGTACCTGCGCCTTCAATTGTTAGTGTATAATCTCCAACTGGAACAGTAGCTAAGTTACCAACCGTTAATACTACAGCAGTAGTCGTACTTGCACTTGGTGGTGTAAATGTAGCATTAGTTCCTGCTGGTAATCCAGCTGTTACAGCGAATGTTGTAGTAGGAACAGTTCCTGTGGCAGTAAAGTCAAAGTTAATATCTACACTAGCCGCCCCAACACAAGCAGAAACTTGAGTAGGAGTATTTAAGTTAAAATCACATCCTGAAGTAAAATCAGAAACATTATCTCCATTTGAACCAGTACTTCCTTCATCTGCATTTAATCCAACACCTCTTCTTGCGAAAGCATCCCAGATTAAACATGCATAGGCTCCACCATACAAATCAGTATCCGCTTGTAAGATTGCGTCTCTACCTGAAACGAATCCTGGGTTGTTAGGTGTATTCTTTAATCCTTCAATCACAAGAGCCATGGCGATATTGTTACCACCTGTTCCTGTATAAAAATCTAGATCAAATCCTTGATCATCGATTAAATCCCAAGTCATATCCCAAATAATAGAAGCCCATCCGTATCCAACTCCGTGCGGAACAGCTAAGCCACCTATATCATCATAAGTAAATGGGTTAATTGCCATATCTCTTGAATATGGAGCAGGACGAATTCCGTTACCTGTTGTTGGCTGGTTTAATGCATAAGTACCAACTCCTCTTCTTTGATCTGCAGTATCACCAGTATTCATAGTTAACACTAATCCAAACCAATCAGACCATCCTTCACCCATTTGCTCAGAACCACCCAGTCCATTCGTTGCTGGTCCACCAACAATTCTGATAGAAATTCCGTGTCCGTACTCATGCGTGATAATTCCGTTATCTAAATCTCCATCTCTATCAGGGTTTGGAGCAGTCCAGATATACATCTGCATTCTTCCATTTCCTCCATCTGGTGGAGTCGAGAAGTTTGCATTATTTGTTCCACTTCCATCTTGTGCTTCACAAAAACATGAATCACCTCCAACACCACCATTTCCGTAGTTATTTTCCTGGAAGTTACCAGAAGCTTCATCAAATCCGTATCTGTAATATACATCGTGCATGATGTTACTCCAATAAAATAGGTTAGTTACAGCAGCATCTTGATAAGCAGCTGGCGCGTCATTTACTAAATCGATTGGGAAATCAAATACTAGTCCAGCTCCTCCGTCTGGTTCATTACCTATACTTGAGTTATTGTTCCCAGTATCTTCATAAGCCCATACGTTATTTCCTCTAGTGATCGTGTGCTCTGCTCCTGCAGTTCCATTTGTATCATGCCATCCAAAAGGAGAAGCAACTGCATCAAATGGATTTAATTCTGTAGTTCTATTACCATGACTTGGGCTTTCAACAGGCATCGCATATACATTGTATGATTCAGGAACCAATACAACCATATTCTCCTCTTCTGGACAATATTCTGCTTCTTCAACAGGTCCATAAGTTACCGCCTCAATTTTAGGCTCGTTATGTACCCCAGGATTATCATGTAAACTAGGGTTAAATTCATTGTGGAAATACTCTCCATGTTCTGGGCTTCCAAAATCACAATGTAATACCCAATCATCATTTCCTAATGCCTCTCCAGTAGTTGCATCAATTTTGGTATTCCACCAATGCTCGGCATCTAACTGGTAATAACTAACATCCCAAGCTAAACGAATTTCTTTACCTGTTGGGTAATATATTTGTTTAACTGTGATATCTTCTAAAGCAGCATTCCCTTTTTCAAAAACGTAGTGTTCTTTTTCGCTATCATATTTAGGTGATAAATTTGAAGGCGTACGTAATTGTCTAAGAGCAATTAATTTTTGTAATGCATCAGCTGCTGTCAAAGAAGCTGATGACGATGAAATCTTTGAATCAAGATTTGGAATAAATTGGTTAATGTGCCATACTACTTCCTGACCATTTTTCACATTTAATTTAAATAATGTATTGTGAACAGGAACTCCATTACGGAACTGACGCACATAAACGTGCTTAATTTCTGGATTTAATGAAGGCACTATGTCTGTTACTCTCCATTCAGAAATGTCTTGAGTTGTAAGTCCTAATTCTCCACTCTTTTCAGATAAATATTGTTGTATAACTGGATTCAAGTTTTGTGCAGACACAAATTGAACACAACTAAACACCAATATCAGGAGAATAGAAAAATAATTTTTCCTCATAATAAAAGTTGTTTTAGTTTTACGAATTTGTAAATATAACAAAAAATTAATTGTATCAATAGTAAAAACTAATAATGGTTAGCTAAAAAACTCCTTTTATTTTCTATAATCTCTCTATTTGTTTACTAGGCTATTATGTTGATTATTAACCTATTCTATGGTTATCAGCTTTTTATAGACATCAAAACCAAAATCAACATTAAACAAAAAAGGGCAGGTGAACACCTGCCCTCAATCTCTTTAAATTTATCTACTATTAGTAGTTAATATATAGCCATCCTGTGAATACGCTTAATCCGTAATCGCCGAAGGCTGGATTGTTTAACTTCACTACATAATAGTATGATCCCGCTGGTAATAATCCACTACCACTTTCAGAAGACTCACCTTTCCAATCATTATCGTATCCTGTAGTAGTGAATACTTCATTACCCCATCTGTTGAATACTTTAATATCTGCATTTGGATAATGGATAATGTTGTCGATATACCAAGTATCATTGATACCATCACCGTTTGGTGTAAATCCATTAGAAATATCTACAATAACATCATTTTGTGGATCACAAGCATCTCCTATACCATCACCATCAATATCTGATTGATCTGGGTTAGCATCATTTGGACAGTTATCATCTACATCTGGAATACCATCTGAATCACTATCGTTATTATCAAAATCATCACAAACATCACCAATACCATCGTTGTCTCCATCTGCTTGGTCTGAATTAGCATCGTTTGGACAGTTGTCACAATCGTCTCCTACTCCATCCGCATCAATATCTTCCTGGCCTGGGTTTGCATTGTTCACACAATTATCACAAGCATCTCC
>JABSPN010000260.1 GCA_013214425.1 Flavobacteriaceae bacterium
GTATGCGCATGAAAAAAAGCTTTGCCTACACCATCATCTAGGAAAGCATCATAAATATCCTGAGTACAACTGGTCACCGCCATAGGCACAAAACCTGCGGTTAACGCTTTGGAAAGGGAAATAATATCGGGTTGATGCTCCATGTATTCAGAAGCAAAGAACTTTCCCGTTTTCCCAAAGCCTGTCATCACCTCATCAGCAACACATAATACCTTATTGTGCTTACAAACACCTAATAAGGCATCTAAATGCTCAGCTTGAAACATATGCATGGCATTGGCCCCTTGTACTAAAGGCTCATAAATAAAACAGGCTACTTGATGAGTACTGATTAAATTCTGTAATTGTTCTTTTACTTCGAAAATGTTCTCATCTGTCGGAGTAGGAATACGCACGACATTCAGGAAAAAATCTTCAAAGGGTCCATTATAAACCGACAGGCCTGAGGCCGACATCGCCCCAAACGTATCACCGTGAAATCCGTTTTCAAAAGCAATAATCGTATCTCTCTTTTCTCCTTTATTAAAGTAATACTGTAAGGCCATTTTGATACCAATCTCATTGGCTGTAGATCCATTATCAGAGAAAAATATCTTCTGCTGGTTGTCAGGTAAAATAGCAATCAATTCTTCCGAAAGCTTGATTGCTGGCTCGTGTGTAAATCCGGAGAAAACAATTTGATCCAACTGCTGCATTTGCTGTGATACAAATTCCAGGATTGTTTCGTTACAATGTCCGTACATCGCTGTATACCAGGAAGCGATTCCATCTATATACGTATTGCCTTCTTCGTCTTGTAAATGAACTTCTTTAGCTTTTACAATAGGCATGGCTTCTGGATGCACCTTGTGTTGCGTAAGTGGATGCCAGATATGTTGCTGATCACGCTTTTTTAAATCTGACATAGCTTTTCTTTAAATTCTTCTGCATACTGCCTCACTACATTTTTATCGATGTAGGGTTCCTCTTCTATTCTTCCTAAAACAGGCACGTCACTCATCTGCTCTATCACTGCTTCAGTTGTTTTATGTCTGTTTCCATTATAAATCAAATAAGCATCCACTCCTTTTTGTTTCAGTAATTCCAAGGTCATCAAAGTATGGTTGATACTGCCTAAATAATGTCTGGAAACCACTATGACTTTATAGTCTTTTTGAATCAAATCAAAAATAGTTTCCGAAGAAGTTAAGGGTACTAATAATCCACCTGCTCCTTCAATTACTAGGCTATTCTTTGTCTTAGGCGCTTTGATTTTTTTTAAGTCAATTTTCACCTTGTCAATATCCGCAGCGGCATGCGGACTCATTGGTGTATTTAAAGCATAGGCATTCGAGTGAAAAACCGATTTGTTATTGGACACCCATGACTTCACTTTATCGGTGTCAGAATACTCCAAATCACCCGCCTGAACAGGTTTCCAATAATCGGCTTCTAAGGCTTCAGTAACAATTGCCGAAGCCACTGTTTTTCCTACATCTGTTCCAATTCCGGTTATAAAAAAATTTTGAGTCATACCTATAGTTTATCTGAATAAAACTAGTGCTTACAATTTTCGCAAGTATACTTTCTTTTATCAGAAAAAGGAAACAATTGTTTGATAAAATTACTCAAGCTTGGACTTAGTCTTAGGATACTTTCTTTGCAATCTGGACAGGTCACTTCATGCGTCAACACTTCCGGATGAGACTCGGCTACAATGGCTCTGGCTTCATCCTTTTTTCCGGCCGGTACTTTTAGTTTCACTCCGCCAATAGCGTTACTGGCAAAAGGATCAACATCTACGGTAAATTCATCTTCTAAAAAAATGGGAATACCTCTAGATTCTAATTTCGAAGCAATCACTTGTGCGTCCTGTGAATACTGAAAAGTGGCTATAATTACAAAGATTTCTTTTTCTTCCATTGTTAGACAAAAATACTCAATATCTCTAAGACTGTTGTGATCTCTTCAGGAGTATTAAAAGAATGAATACAAAATCTTAACCTTTCTTTTCCTTCAGGAACAGTTGGAGATAAAATAGGTCGTACATCATAACTCTTATTGTTTAATGCTGAAGCAGCTTTTTTTACTTCATCATTCCCTGTTATAATACAACTTTGAATCGCCGACTGACTCTCAACAAAACATTGGCTTAAACTGAGTCTGTCTATTTCACTCCTGAAATGGTTAATATTCTCCTGAAGGAATTGTTCTTTAGCAGCAAATTCATGCTTCTCAAACAACAACTGATAAGCCATTTGAATTGTTGCCAAACTGTGAGTACTCATGGCTGTAGAATAAATAAAAGGACGAGAAAAATTAATCAAATACTGCTTGAGCGCATCTGAACATAACACTGCGGCTCCATGACATCCTATGGCTTTACCAAAGGTAACGATAGTGGCAAAAACCTCCTTTTCGAGTTCTAACTCATCTACTAACCCTTTACCAAAAACACCAACAGCATGGGCTTCGTCTACAATGAGATAAGCATTGAATTTTTTACATAAACCCGCTAAAGATTTTAAATCCGGACTATCACCATCCATTGAAAAAACCGATTCGGTGATCACGTAGATATGATCAGATGTTGAACATGCATCGGCATGACGTTCCAATTTACTTTGTAAATCAGCTAGGTTATTATGATTAAACGAAAACGACTTTGCATGACTCAATCGAATCCCATCTCTTATTGAAGCATGTGAAAACTCATCGAATAAGATGATATCGTTTCTTTGTCCGATTGCACTGAGCAATCCCGTATTAGCATTATACCCTGAATTGAATAGTATGGCAGATTCTGAGTTGTGGATTTTGGCTAAAAACGCTTCTGTTTTTTCATGAACTACTGAATTACCTGTTAGTAATCTTGAACCCGTTGCGCCATTATTTTTAAGTCCTTTATTCCTTAAATATTGATGCGAAGCATCGAATATTATTTCTGAACTAGCCAAACCTAAATAATCGTTAGAAGAAAAGTCGATCAGCCCTTTAGAGACTTTAAGTGTTCTTAATGCATTTGCAGATTTTTTCTTCTGAAGTTTATTCAATAATTTCTTTGGCAATTCCACGGGGTAAAAATAAGGAAATACTGAGTTAATTAGCTAGTGAATAAACATTAAACCGAAAAATGTAAAATTTCAAAGTGAAAAGTACTTTCATCACATCGAGTGATTACGAAACTTCGTAATCGTATCAAGATATGAGCAATTTCTTTACACATCACACAAGTGCGGGATACTCGAAGTGACACTTTGAAGAATAAATTTCCATAACCCATCACCCGAAAACCATTAACTTTTACCGATATTCGATATTCAATTGGCTCAAATTTTAGTTTCTGGTTTTATGTACGTACTTTGTAGCCATCAATTCATCACTATGTACAAAATCATTGTTTTCGATTTGATACAATTTACAAGAGTATTACAAGCGTAAACCGCTTACGAATTTTCTTTCCCCAATGCCGTAGATCACGAAGCTGAAGTCATTGTGAACCTGCCTTCTTCGCCATGGTAGCAAAGCTACAAATGCTGAAGTGAAGAATCTATATTTCAGACGCGCTGCTTTCAGAGTGACGGCTAATAAAAACATTAAATGTGATAACCTGTATGAATGATATCAAAACTTATTTCTTAACAACATCTAATACTGAATCTCAAATAGCAGATTTAGCAGAGCTGATTAACGAACGCTATGATGCTACTGAAGGACCAATTTGGAATACTCCAGGGACAAGAACAAACGTAGAACAGCTTAAAGAATTGATTCAAAAACGAGAGTTAATTATCGCTACTAAGGATAAGAAATGGGTGGGTTGTATTCATGTCAAAAAAGATGATGCCGATTCGGCTTTATTTGGCATGTTGGTAGCCAATCCGCAGTACAAAGGACAAAGAATCGGCACTAAGTTAATCTGTCGTGCTGAACAATGGGCTATTGCTGAAGGGCTTCAATATATGAAATTGGAATTGTTGATCCCAAGGGACATTGTTTTGGAAAGCAAAATTTTCTTAACCGAATGGTATCAGCGTATTGGTTATAAGCAAATTTCTTCTGGTTTGTTTGAAGAGGTGTATCCGCATAAAAAAGACTTTATGGCCACTCCATGTGATTTTAATATTTGGAGGAAGAAGCTAATTTAAAACCAAAAAATATTAAATGTAAAAGTGAAAAGTGTCGTGTACCTACAAACCCCATTACTTTTACATTTAGAGTTTTATATTTAAAAGTATGTAATCGTTCTCTCGGTCACAAGCCCTTCTTCTTTGTTGTTTTCGAATTGGGCTTTGGTGATCCAGTTACCTTTTGAGTCATAGGTATAGTTATATAAAATCTTACGAAAATATTCTCCATCTTCCTGATAATAAGCTCATATTTCTACTGGTTTTTCATCTACATCGTAAAATGTGATACTCTTCTGGTCTCCAGGACTTATTTCTGTCTTTTCCCTTATTCTATCATCAACTGAATATATATAGATATAAATACTCTCGAAAGAAGGACTTCCTCTAAAATAACTCACTGTTGTATGACTGGTTATATTGTCTTTATCATCATAAGCGAAAGTTTCCAGATACTGACGTTTTTTTTGATCCGTATTTTATCTCTTCGACTTTTCTTACTGAATCGTTATATTTATAGGTGTTTCCGAAAGCTAAAACATTCTTCGGAGCAGTGTACATTAAATAGAATTCTTTAAGAATATAATCGGCATCATAGAAATAATGATGCATTTGCTTCAGTTGTTTATCTCCTGAAAAGACTTTTACTTTTTGTCGATACTTTGACAAGCTCAGTATGACAAAAAATATTACTCTGCTAAGGGTTTAGCAACATAAGGACACAAAGTGACGCTCCATTAGCGTCTTTTAGCTAACACCTACAAACTTTTACCC
>JABSPN010000261.1 GCA_013214425.1 Flavobacteriaceae bacterium
GTCAAGAATTTTAGAAATCAGAAAAGACGTAGTTCGCGAGAGTTTAGCGGACTTTACGAACGTAGAACACCGCCTTGAATTCGTTGCTAAAGTGCACGGAATTGAGTTCGTCAACGACTCAAAGGCGACAAACATCAATTCAACGTGGTTCGCACTCGAAACAATGGAAAATCCAACAGTTTGGATCGTAGGAGGTGTTGATAAAGGGAATGATTATTCTGAATTATTTGCATTAGTGAATGAAAAAGTAAAAGCGATCGTTTGTTTGGGAATCGATAATGAAAAAATTATTGGAGCTTTTAAAAATACAGTTGATGTTTTAGTCGAAACTAATTCGATGGAAGAAGCGGTAAAGGTTGCCTATAAACTTGCAGATAAGGGAGATAACGTGTTATTGTCCCCTGCTTGCGCAAGTTTTGATTTGTTTGCAAATTATGAAGATAGGGGTAGAAAATTTAAAGAAGCAGTAAGAAGCTTATAAAGTGAGTTTATTAAAAAACATACAAGGAGATAAAGTGATATGGGCTATTGTAGCTCTAATGGTACTATTCTCTTTTTTGCCAGTATATAGCGCAAGCTCTAATCTGGCCTATCTGTATGGTGATGGAGGTGTGACCAAATACCTGATCAAACATGCAATGCATTTGTTTTTAGGGTTCGTTATTATTTATGGAGTACACAAAATACCATTCCACTATTTTAAAGGTTTGTCTATCCTTATGTTGCCAGTGGTAGTGATTTTATTACTCTTTACATTAGCTAAAGGAACAACAATAGGAGGTGCCAATGCGAGTAGGTGGATTCGTATACCATTTATTGGGGTGTCTTTCCAAACCTCTACTTTGGCAGCTGTTGTGTTAATGGTTTATGTTGCCAGATATTTAGCGAAGATTAAAGAGAAAACCATCACGTTTAAATCAACAGTTTTGCCACTTTGGTTACCTGTATTTGCAGTATTAATTTTAATTCTACCAGCCAACTTCTCGACAACAGCAATCATTTTTACAATGGTTTTGATGCTTTGCTTTTTAGGTGGGTATCCAATAAAATATCTAGTCGGAATTTTAGGAGTAGGAGCGATAGCATTAACCTTATTTGTGTTAACAGCTAAGGCATTCCCTGATGCATTTCCAGATCGTGTTGATACTTGGGTGAGTAGAATAGAAAGTTTCTTTGCAGATGATAAAGATGAAAATTTTGCAGATCAGAATTATCAGACAGAACGAGCTAAAACAGCTATTGCCTCTGGATTCCCATTAGGACTTGGTCCAGGAAAGAGCAAACAAAGAAATTTTATTCCACAGGCTTCATCAGATTTTATTTATGCCATCATTGTAGAAGAAACAGGTTTGTTAGGAGGTTTAGGTTTGATTTTAGGCTATCTCTTGCTATTGTTTAGAATGATGGTCGTCTCCAATAAGTCTCAAGATATATTCGGGAAACTGCTTGTGGTGGGCGTCGGCATTCCTATAATTTTTCAGGCATTTATCAATATGGCAGTAGCAGTAGAATTGTTCCCAGTAACAGGTCAAACACTTCCATTAATTAGTAGTGGAGGAACATCAATTTGGATGACTTGTCTGGCTTTAGGAATCATTCTAAGTGTAAGTGCTAATAGAAAAGTAGTGAAGAAAACAAAAGGAGAAGAAAACCCTTTAGATGTATTAAGTCAAACAGTATAAGAGTGAAACAAGTAAGAGCAATCATATCGGGAGGAGGAACAGGAGGACATATTTATCCTGCAATTGCTATTGCTAATGAACTCAAAGCAAGGCATGAGAATGTTGAGATTCTTTTTGTTGGAGCTAACGATAGAATGGAAATGGAAAAAGTGCCTCAGGCAGGTTATGAAATTAAAGGCCTTTGGATTTCTGGGCTACAGAGAAAGCTGACTTTTAAAAACATGATGTTTCCTTTTAAAGTGTTGATTAGTTTGATGGCTTCGCGAAAAATATTAAGACAATTTAAGCCTGATATTGCAATAGGGACTGGTGGATATGCTAGCGGACCTCTATTGCAAATGGCCAATACTAAAGGCATACCAACACTTATTCAGGAACAAAATTCTTATCCGGGAATAACAAATAAAATTCTATCAAAAAAGGCAAAGAAAATTTGTGTGGCTTATGATAATCTGGAGCGATTTTTCCCTAAAGATAAAATTGTGAAAACTGGAAATCCTGTACGACAAGATTTGTTGACCATAGACAACAATAAAGCAGAAGCTAATCAGTATTTTAAGTTGGACAGTAATAAAAAAATATTGTTGGTCTTAGGAGGGAGTCTAGGGGCCAGAAGAGTCAATCAATTTATAGAAAAAGAGCTGAATTTTTTTGAGCAAAATAATGTTCAGGTGATTTGGCAAACAGGAAAGCTGTATTACGAGCAATACCAGCATTATGAAGAAAGAGAAGGTATACAAACACATGCCTTTTTGAACAGGATGGATTTAGCGTATACAGCAGCAGATATTATTATTTCAAGAGCAGGAGCCAGTTCAGTCTCCGAATTGTGCATAGTGGGGAAACCAGTTGTGTTTGTTCCAAGTCCTAATGTGACAGAAGATCATCAGACTAAAAATGCTCAGGCAGTTGTAGAGAGGAATGCGGCTGTTTTAATTAAAGAAAAAGATTTAGAAAGTGATTTTGAAAAACGTTTTTCAGAATTACTGAATAGTGAAGAAGAACAACAATCACTATCGAGAAACATTAAAGAATTAGCCTTAGTTAATGCGACAAGTGATATAGTTGATGAAATTGAAAAACTGATAAAAATTTGAATTTAAAGAAAGTAAATAGCGTTTATTTTATAGGTATTGGTGGTATCGGGATGAGTGCCCTGGCGCATTATTTTCTTGCCGACGGAAAACAAGTTGGCGGTTATGATAAAACATCGAGTCTTATCACGAAATCCTTAGAAGAATCAGGAGCAATTATGCATTATGATGATGAACTCACAAGCATTCCTGAGCAGTTTAAGTATAGAGAAACTTTAATCGTTTTTACACCAGCTATTCCTGAAAGTCATAAAGGATTAACTTACTTCAGGGATAATCAATATGAATTGTATAAACGTTCCGAAGTTTTAGGAATGATTACTAAAAACACCTTTTGTTTTGCTGTAGCTGGAACTCATGGAAAAACAACAACGTCAAGTATTTTAGGTCATCTCTTGAAAGTTTGTGATGCAGATATGACTGCTTTTTTAGGAGGAATCACAGAAAACTATCATTCTAATTTAATACAGAACGGAAATAAGATTTCTGTTGTAGAGGCCGATGAATTTGACCGTTCATTTTTAAAACTGTCTCCAGATGTGGCCTGTATTACTTCTATGGATGCAGATCATCTTGATATCTATGGAGAAGCGGAAGCACTTCAGGATAGTTTTAATGAATTTGCAAATAAATTAGAGAATAGGCAAAAGTTATTTGTAAGAAAGGGCTTGCCAATAAATGGCATTACCTACGGAATTAATGAGGCAGCAGATTATGCAATAGAGGATGTTAGAATCGAAGAAGGAAGCTATTTGTTCAGTATAAAAACACCAAAAGAAACACTGAAAGATATTGTGTTCCATTTTCCGGGAGAGCATAACTTATTGAATGCTTTGGCAGCATTCGCGATGGCGTATGATTCGGGTTATAATCACCAGAACCTTATTAAAGGACTGGACTCGTTTAAGGGTGTTGAAAGAAGGTTTACCTATCAGATCAAAACTAAAGATTTTGTGTTTATAGATGACTATGCACATCATCCTACAGAGATAAGAGCTATACATCAAGCTGTTCGCGAAATGCATCCAAATAAAAAGGTGATTGCCTTGTTTCAACCACACTTATTTAGTAGGACTCAAGATTTTATAGAAGAGTTCGCAGCGAGTCTTTCAGATTTTGATACAGTACGATTATTAGAAATCTATCCAGCCAGAGAATTGCCTATCGAAGGTGTAGATTCTAATTGGTTACTGGGAAAGATAAAAAATAAGGATAAAAAACTAATTTCAAAACAGGAAATGGTGGCTGAAATTTTAGCCTCAAAAGCAACAATTATATTAACAATTGGAGCGGGAGATATTGGTTTAGAAGTGCCAAAAATTAAAGAGAAATTGATGTATGAAATGGAATTGGGATAACATAAAATTAATACTCAGCATTTTAGTTGTGTTTTTCTTATTTGCATTCGCAAACCAGAGAAATGGAGAGAGGCAGTTGATTACTGATGAGTCAATTACGTTTTTGAACGACGAAAATTTATTCATCAATCATCATGTGGTTAATAAATTGTTAATACAAAAAGACAAGCACGTAAGAAACCTAAAAAAAGATGCTTTAGCTTTGAATGAGCTCGAGAATGATCTCAATGAAAACCCAATGATTCAAAAAGCCCAGGTCTACCTTGCTGTAAATGGGGAGCTTGGTGTGAATATTGAACAAAAAAAACCCATTGCTAGAGTCTTAGCAAATGGTTCTTTTTATATAGATGATAGAGGAAAGAAGATGCCTCTGTCTGATAATTTTAGTGCCAGAGTCATCTTAGTGACAGGAAATGTAACTGAAAAATATTTTTCTGAAATACGTGATCTGGCAACCTATATGCAGCAAGATGAGTTTTTAAACATGCATTTTGATGCTATACATGTGAGAAGTGATGGTGAACTGGAACTGTCTACAAGGACACAACAGTATAAAGTGCTTTTGGGTACAGCAGAAAATATAGAGAAAAAGTTTAGAAATTATAAAGCTTTTTATCAGAAAGCAAAGAAGGACAAATCGTTAATCCGATTTAACCTGGTGAATTTAGAGTTTAATAATCAAGTCGTTTGCACTAAAAAACAGCAAGATGGAAGACAATAAGATAGCCGTAGGTCTAGAC
>JABSPN010000262.1 GCA_013214425.1 Flavobacteriaceae bacterium
GCTGAAAATTTTTCTTGAAGTTCAGTTTTGAGTTCATCTAATTTCTCCTGACGTCTTGCCACAATAATTAATCACTTACTGTTTCAGCGTGGATTCTAGCGAGTTCTTTACCTATTCCGCTTGAGGCACCTGTTATTAATGCTGTTGTATTCATCTTTTTGTTTTAATTGTTTGATGGCACAAAAGTAGATCGAGCGCTATTGCCCGACGTTTACATTTTACAGAACTGTAATTTAATTTATCTAAAATTATGTTTTTAAAAAGCTTCTGTGTTTACAACAAGTCTTGTAAATCTATCGGAATCAATAAATTACTTGCAACTTTTGTTATAATAATTAACGATTTCAACAATATCATCAAACTTCCATTCTTCACTTTTAATTTTTGCTACCAAAGGTTCGCAATCCTTAAAATATTCTATTGCAGCTTTTTTGAAGTTCACATCAAAGGCTTTACTACCTAAGTGAATGGCTTCCGTTTCATCTCCTTTTCTGATATAGTAACCTTCCAATCCGAAATAATCTTGTCCACCTCCTACAGTACCACCAACAGCTACTCCACTTCCACCGCCTCCGGTACTAAAACCAAATCCAATAGATGGACTAAACCCTTTTGGTTCTAATTTATATAAAACAGCATTATCACCATAGCTAAGCTCTTCCATGACTTTGTGACCACCATATTTCAATTTTACATATACATAAATAGCTGCCCCTTCTTTATAATAAATATCAACACGTTCAAGCTTACTAAAGTGATACTTTACTGGTTTTGCTTTATTATCGGATTTAAACTTTACACGATTATGAGATATGATTTTTCCCAACCCTTCCAAAGAAGTTCCATCATTAAAAAAGAGTACTGCTTTATTTTTCTGAGCATCAGCAGCTCCCCATCCTAACAAGAATAAAAAAAGAATGGTTCGATATTTCATAGCTTGTAATTTTATATTTATAAAGATACTAAATAATACTAACACTATGATTCATCTTCTTAATACAAATCCATTAGTTAATTTATGGGAGTAGGCACGATTATTGTGCTAAACAAGAAAAAACAACTAAACCATGAAACTATTTATTTTTATTACATGCCTACTAGTTTCGGCTATCGGAATTTCACAAAACAATGAATATGCTGGAACTTATGAAGTTTTATATCAAAACGATTCTGAAAATGTGATATTAAAACGTACACTTACTTTGAACTCAGATGGTACGTTTTATTTTCATTCTTATGAGTACCATGAGAAAACCATAACTCCTCATGAGGAAAACTATTATGGAAAAGGCACCTGGACATCAAAGGACAAAAGCATCTATTTTCATGCTTCTGAAAGTGATTTACATGATCAGCACACATTAAACTTCAATACAGCTAGAGGCAGTTACAAAAGTAAACATCCAAGAGATAAATCAGATCGAGTAATCATTCCTTCAATAACGATACAAGAAATTGACATCTTTTGGCTTAAGCGTTCTAAATTCCTGAAGAAATAATTAGAATTAATTTTAATAGTTTAGTTATATGAAAAAGAGTGCACTATATTTACTTCTGATAATATCTTGTTTTACACAAGCCCAAACCAACTCTTTACTTCCCTATGGACCTCATCATATCGGATTTAAAAAGTTTCAAACAGAGGTAAAAACCAACGCTACCCAATATAGTTTCTCTTATATCTATGAAGGAAAACTTCCTTTGTTTATAAATGTTTGGTACCCTTCAGAACAAATCAAAAAGAAATCCATGACCTTTGGTGATTACACCAAGTTACCTAACATTAATAGCATTAAAAAACAACTGGAACGTGAATTCATGATTAGCTATAAACATTTAAGTGATGGTGGTTATTATTTTAATCAGAATACTGCAGGTTGGGAAACTAAAAATGGTTCAGTACAATACATTAGACGTTTTAACAGATTGCCAATTCCTGTCTATAAAAATGTAAAACCAAAACCTGGTCAATTTCCTACAATCATTTACCACCATTCGAAAAAAGGCTCTCCATTTGAGAACACCGTATTTTGTGAATACCTGGCGAGTCACGGATTTGTAGTTATTACTTTCAACAGTAGTTTTTTGTATTATGAAAATGAAGATGAGGAAGATTCTTATGTTAACTTAGGCTATAAAATCCCGAAATACGATTCAGAATTAGCGAACACTTTATTACAAAACGTAAAATTAGAGGCCGTACAATTGCCCATGGTAAATCCAGATCAATTAATCTTTGCTGGTTATGAATATGGCGCTCAGGTTGGATTATTTAACAAAGCTATTAGCTATCAACCCTCTACTTACATCACTGGAACTGCTCCGCCTTTTCAATTGTATTTAAATTATGAGTCTACATTGGAGTTTTCTACCCGAGAGGAAGTCAAGCAAGAAGCTCCTACTTCTTTTTATTATGCAACATTACATGAAAGGACAAGTGTTAAGGATTCACTTAAAAATGCGATTCCTACAATTTATTTTAGCTCGTTAAAACAAGAAAGTGTAAGCGATGGAAGTCAGGCATATTATCCCAACTTTAGTTTCTTTAAAAGCATAGAACGAACCCCCAGTGTTTTCGTAACAGGAAAAGAAGAATTATATAAAGAGAATACTGTTAGTGATTTGTTATTAAAATATCATCTCCATACTCAGTTTGAATTTGATGATTTAGAGAAGTTATCTCAACAATACCAACGTTATCTTAAGACATTGACATTAACCAAAGACATACTCGAAGCTTTCTTAAACAGTAAAAAAGAAATGAAAAGCCTTCCGGAGAAACATTCAAAAACTCATCAATTCCAGTTTTCAAAAGGTTTTTTTAAATAAAAAAAGGAAACATAAAAACATGCTTCCTTTCAAACTTAACCAATCAAAAAACTAGAGTTATGGCATAACTACGCTTTCAATAACATGAATTACGCCGTTACTAGCCATTACATCTGTTGCAGCTATTTTACTGTAATTTCCTTTTTGGTCTTTTAACCAAATACCTTTTTTGTTCTTTACAACTGTTATTTTAGCTCCATTTAATGTTGTCAAAGTAGCTTTACCATTACCTTTTTCTAAAGCAGCTATTACTTCTTTAGATGTTAACTTGCCTTTAATCACATGGTAAGTGAGTATCGAAGTCAAGGTTTCCTTATTCTTCTTTTCTAATAAAGAGCTTAATGTTTTTTTATCAATTTTAGCAAAAGCATCATTTGTTGGTGCAAATACTGTAAAAGGTCCATCACCCTTTAAGGCATCCACTAAATCTGCAGCTTTAACCGCAGTAACTAATGTTGAAAAATCACCATTTGATACCGCTATATCTACAATATCTTTTTCGTTGTTTGGTGTAAGGTTTTTAGTCGTATTACTTTGAGCATTTAAGCTAGATGAGAATACCAGTAAAGAAAAGGTTACTAGAGTGAAAATTATTTTTTTCATAATATTATTTTTAAATTTTTAATTATTAATCTTTTTGAAGCGCTTTCATAATTATTTACACAGATTTTTTTCTTTTGGATGAGGGGCTATCATTTTTTTTTTAAATTTGAAGTGAATTCATCATCAAAGTGCAAGACAATTTAATTCTCATAAAACAACTCCAAGCCAAAGAAGAAAGGGCTTTATCGAAAATTTACGACCTCTATTCAGGAGCAGTATTTGGTGTGATAAAAAAAATGTGTCATGATGATGATTTAGCTAAAGATTTACTTCAAGAGACCTTTATTAAAGTATGGGAAAAATCATATTTGTATGATCCTAATAAAGGAAAATTCTTTACCTGGCTATATCGAATTGCAAGAAATACTGTGTTAAATTCTTTACGAACTAAAAAACAACTCATCCAAAACCAAGATTTATCCGTATATAATAATAAAGAAGGTGAAGAAAATTCATTTGTTGATCTGGACGAAATAAAAGGAGCCCTGTCGAAATTAGAAAACCATCATCAGAAGGCTTTACAATTAGTTTACTTTTTCGGATTAACACATCGTGAGGCTCATGAAGAAATGGGAGTACCATTAGGAACATTTAAATCCTATGTTAGACAGGCTTTAACTAAACTAAAAGACATTTATGCTGAAGAAACACTTGTTGTTTTAATGTATATAGTACTATTATTAGCATGATTGATAAAAGTAACATAAAGGAAAGCGGGTTACTAGAGCAATATCTTCTAGGGGAGTTATCTATTGAGCAAACTGCAGAGGTTGAAGCTATTTTAGATCAAGATCAAGATTTGCTAGATTATGTTCGTACTATTGAAAATAATCTGGAAAAGATTGCTTTTGATCATGCCATTGCTCCACCTCATGAGGTAAAAGAAAATCTTTTAGCTTCACTAACTCCTGAAAAAAAGAAATCTGGCACTAGTTTTTATCGTTATGCTGTTGGTTTTGCCGCACTCTTTTTCATATTTACCTCAATTTGGTTATATAATGATTCTCAACGTCGACAAAAAGAAGTTGATTTGACTAAGCAAGAAATTGAAATCCTCAAAAATGAATTAGAAGCATTACAAGCTCAAAACGATGATAATATGAGATTCGCGACTATTCTAAAAGATAAAAACACCATACCTTTCATTGTAAAAGGAAATGACAAGGTTGCATTTCAATCTCCAATAGCCTACGTGAATCATGTGAATAAAGAGGTCTTTGTAAACCCGAAACAATTACCTAAGTTATCTTCAGAAAAAACCTATCAAATGTGGGGGGATGTAGACGGTGAAATGATCAATATGGGACTTTTAAATCCTCAAAAAGACATGATCGTGATGAGTTATATTGAAAATGCTACTTCAATTAATATCACTATTGAACCAGCTGGAGGTAACGACCATGCTACAGTTGAAAATCTAGTTGCCAACGTGTTTCTT
>JABSPN010000263.1 GCA_013214425.1 Flavobacteriaceae bacterium
GAAACATATGGAATTACAGTATACCAGGAGCAGGTAATGCTACTGTCACAAAAACTTGCCGGATTTACCAAAGGTGAAGCCGATGTATTGCGTAAAGCTATGGGTAAAAAGATTTTTGCCCTGTTGGAACAATTAAAGCCTAAGTTTTTAGATGGCGGTGAGAAAAATGGACATTCAAGAGAGAAGTTGGAAAAGATATGGAAAGACTGGGAGGCTTTCGCTGCCTACGCCTTTAATAAATCTCACTCTACTTGTTATGCATGGATTGCTTATCAGACGGCTTATTTAAAAGCCCATTATCCAGCCGAATATATGGCTGCCGTATTGTCAAATAACATGAGTGATATTAAGACGATCACATTTTTTATGGAAGAATGTAAGCGTATGGGCTTAGATGTGTTAGGGCCATGTGTAAACGAATCTTTTTATAAGTTTACAGTAAATAAAGATAATGCCGTTCGTTTCGGGATGGGAGCCATAAAAGGAGTTGGTGGAGGAGCTGTTGCTACGATAGTAGCGCATAGAGAAGAAGGTCGTTATAAATCTGTATTTGACTTAGCTAAACGAGTTGATTTAAGAGCAGCCAATAAAAAAGCCTTTGAAAATTTAGCCTTAGCTGGCGGATTTGATTCTTTTGAAGATACACACCGAGCACAATACTTTCATGATGCAGGAGACGGCATTACCTTTTTGGAAAAGGCGATGAAATATGCTGCCAAATTTCAAGAAACTCAAAACTCATCACAAGTAAGCCTGTTTGGTGAGAATAGCGAGGTGCAAATCCCTGAACCCGTAGTACCTCCATGTGATGACTGGGGAACCATGCAAAAACTAGCTAGAGAAAAAGAAGTAGTAGGAGTTTATATTTCGGGACATCCATTAGATGATTTTAAATCAGAATTAAAGTACTTCTGTAATGTTAATCTGACGCAGCTTTCAGAATTAGAAAAATATGTAAATCGAGAACTGGCTTTTGGAGGTGTGATTACAGGAATTGAGCATCGTGTGTCCAAAAACGGAAAAGGCTGGGCAACGTTTATGGTCGAGGATTATAATGATTCACATGAATTCAGGATTTTTGGAGAAGAATATTTAAAGTTCAGACATTTCTTAATTCCGAGTTCTTTCGTATTTGTAAAAGTCTTTATCAAAGAAGGTTGGGTCAATAAAGAGACAGGTAAGAAAGGAGATCCAAGGTTGCAATTTAACAGTATACAAATGCTTCAGGATATCATGGAAGCCTATGCTAAGAAAATTACCATTCAATTAGATATTAAAGATTTACAGGAAGATCGAATTGAATTACTAAAAGAAACTTTTGACTCCTTTAAAGGAGAAAAACATGTCAATTTTGTCGTTTATGACAGAAGTGAGAAAATTAAACTGACAATGCCTAGTCGAAAACAAAAAGTAGCAATCAAACAAGAATTACTTGATATACTTGATGAGAAGGAACTTCGTTATAAGTTAAATTAGGCATAAATAAAATTGATAAATACATAAAAAAAACAAATACCTGACACTGTAAGGTTTGGCAAGATAATTGACTATTTTTGTGAAGTTAATAAGAATTTAAAATTATGGCATTAGAAATAACAGACGCAACTTTTGATGAAGTTGTATTAAAAAGTGATAAACCAGTATTGGTAGATTTTTGGGCTGCTTGGTGTGGTCCTTGCAGAATGGTTGGACCAATCATTGACCAAGTAAGTGAAGAATATGAAGGAAGAGCAGTTGTAGGAAAGGTTGATGTTGATGCGAACCAAGAGTTTGCTGCTAAATATGGTGTGCGTAACATCCCTACAGTATTAGTATTCAAAGGAGGAGAGTTAGTTGACAGAAAAGTTGGTGTATCTCCAAAAGAAGCTTACACAGGAGCAATCGACGCATTATTATAAAAGAATATCATTTATATTTTGTTAAAGGTTTGGACAATGTTCAAACCTTTTTTATTTTACATCACCTTTAAGAAGAATTCATGAGTTCGATTCAACAAGCAACACATAAAATAGGAGGCTTTCAAAATCTGGAGCTATTGGCACAACAAGTCGTTGAGGGTTTTATTTCTGGGATGCATAAGAGTCCGTTTCATGGATTTTCTTCTGAATTTGCTGAACATAAAATCTACAATCAGGGGGAAAGTACCAAACATATCGATTGGAAACTCTTTGCCAGAACCGATAAGTTGTACACCAAACGCTATGAAGAAGAGACAAACTTAAGATGTCATATTATCATTGATAATTCCTCGTCGATGCACTTTCCGAAGCAAAAAGAATTCAGTTTAACAGCGCTCAATAAAATCAGTTTTTCTGCTTTAGCAACAGCTTGTATCATGCAACTGCTAAAAAAGCAAAGAGATGCTATAGGACTGAGTATCTATTCAGATATATACGATTATTATGCGCCGGAGAAGGGTAGTGAACGCCATCATCAAATGTTACTGAGCAAGTTAGATGAAATGGTGCTGAACTCAAAAGAGATCAAGGATACAGAAACCTATAAATTCTTGCATCAAATTGCTGAGAAAATAAAAAGAAGATCTATGATTTTCTTGTTTACAGATATGTTCCAGACAGCTACAGATAAGGAAAACTTGTTTAAAGCCTTACAGCATTTAAAATACAACAAACACGAAGTGATTTTATTTCACGTATTTGATAAGGAAAAGGAATTGCTATTTGATTTCGACAACAAGCCTAAACGATTTATTGATGTAGAAACAGGAGAACATATTAATTTATACGCAGAAAATGTTAAAGAGAACTATGAGAAAGCAGTCTCTCAATATTTTTATGATTTAAAATTAAAGTGTTCACAATACAGGATTAAATACGTAGAAGCCAATATTAATGATTCTTTCGATAAGATCTTAATGACATATTTGGCAGAGAGACAGAAGTTTGCCTAAAAATCTGTTTTCATGAGATTAAAAAACATTGAAATTTTCAATAAAAATATTTGTCAGAATCAAATTGTGGCTTATATTTGCAACCGCAATAAAGCAGAGGTCTGGTAGTTCAGTTGGTTAGAATACATGCCTGTCACGCATGGGGTCGCGGGTTCGAGTCCCGTCCAGACCGCAAAATTTGCAAGCTCCTTCAAACGGAGCTTTTTTATGCAATAAAGTTTAGTTGTGTTGTTGAGTAAATCGAGAGATTTACTCAAGGTTTAGTGATAAACCAATGGAAAGCTTCCCAAAATTCTCTTTAAGAGGTCATCGGGTTGCTTTTTTTATTTCTTATAATACTCAATAAAAAACTCCGATTCATCTATTCTAAAAATTTCCCCATCTTCAAATTCCGTTTTAGTAATGGTCTTAGGATTTCCGTAGGAATCATAACTATAGTTGTAGTGCGTTACATACTCGTATTTTTCTAAAGTTTCTAAGTCCTGTTGCAAAACTGTCCTTTCGATTTTTACAATATTTTTACCTTCATAAATCACCTTCTGCTTTTCAAAGATTTCACCATCCTTTTGTTTTACAACTAATGCTTCATTTCCTGCATAGGTCACTTCATTTACATATTCTTCAGAGTCTTCTTTGTTAAAAGTCCAGACAAGCTCATTCATTGAGATTAACCGACCTTTTTTATCATAAGAATAGTTGGAAATAACATCATAAGTTTCAGGATCACCCTCAGACATATATTCTATATTATGTACTACGTTTAAAACGCGTTTGGTTAATTGATCCTTAGAATTAAACACAATACTGTCACTAAATGAAAGAATATAGCTGTCTTTGTCTTCATACGCATAGCTAACCAACCTATTCAATTTGTCATAATGCAATACAGCTGCTCTACCAATAACGGAGTCGTATAGGGTTACTTTTCGTTTACCAGTTTTTTTTGCTTTTTTTCCTGAAATAGTTTGAGGATTGTCGAGGTCTATAGGTTTACCATCAAGATTTTTAAAAGAACCTCTTAACTCTGAAAGAATAAAATCCTCTTCTGTATGTGCTAATGGTAGGTATTGATAAAAGTGTAAACTATCAGGGATGATCAATATCATAGAATCTTTGTCAAAATTTTTCAGTATGAACTCTTCTGAAAACTTAAGAGAATAAATAACATAATCTGGGTCATCTGTTTGATAAGCATCAGTTTCACAAAAAATGTTTTTATTTCTGTCATAATATTTTGACCGGTAATTAGGATAACCTATTGCAGAGATCTTTTTAATCGGAAGTGAATAGTCTATTGGTGGTTCATAGGGGATCAGCTCTACAATGTTCTGGGGAGTATTGATGCTTAAATCGGCTAGATTCTCATCCTGAGCATAGGTTAGCATAGGAATAAATCCGAAAAGGATAAAAGTTATGGTTGTTTTCATCTATTAAAGATACGAAAACAGATGACCTAATTATCTAAGAAAATGTTTGTACCAGATAAAGATGAAAATAAAAAAGTAAATAAAGGTAACACCAAACTTAATCATGCTAGAGGTTAAGAAGCCTATTAGAGACCCAAAAGCAGCCTTTACAGCTCGGCTAAAATCTTTTGAATCATGAATCAATTCACCAGCTAATGCTCCAACAAATGGACCAATAATAATCCCAAACGGACCTAAGAAAATAAGTCCAACGATAAGTCCAATAGTAGTTCCAATTACGCCATACCGTGTGCCACCAAACTTTTTCGTGCCCATGGCAGGAATGATATAATCTAAGATCCAGATTAAAATGGCGAAAACTAAAGTAGGTCCTAAAACCCACCAATTCATTTCGATCTTGTCGGTTAGGTAAATGATTAAAAGACCAACCCAACTAGAAGGGACCTGGAAGAATAGGTAAAAAACTACCGATCATACCTCCAATCATAAAAACAAACCCTAGAATGATGAGTAAGGTGTCTAACATGTAC
>JABSPN010000264.1 GCA_013214425.1 Flavobacteriaceae bacterium
CAATCTCTATATCGATCTTACCATTTCCTTTTATCTGTGCAAAATCTCTTACTCTTCTTAGCAGCGCATTAGCAATTCTAGGTGTCCCTCTACTTCTTCCTGCTATCTCAATTGCCGCTTCCATAGCAATAGGCACTTTTAGAATATGCGCACTTCTTTGAATGATATCTGCTAAGAGTTCTGTCGAATAGTATTGCAATCTACTCTGAATACCAAAACGAGCTCTCATAGGCGCTGTAAGCAATCCTGAACGTGTCGTAGCACCAATTAATGTAAAAGGACTTAAATTAATTTGAACAGTTCTTGCATTGGGTCCTGTCTCGATCATAATATCAATTTTATAATCTTCCATAGCCGAATACAAGTATTCTTCTACTATAGGACTCAAACGATGAATCTCATCTATGAACAGTACATCTCTTTCGTCTAGATTGGTCAGTAATCCAGCCAAATCTCCTGGTTTATCCAATACAGGTCCTGAGGTCACTTTGATTCCAGCTCCCAACTCATTTGCCAAGATATGCGCTAAAGTTGTTTTTCCTAAACCCGGCGGACCGTGTAGTAAGGTATGATCTAGAGCCTCATCGCGCATATTAGCAGCCTCAACAAATATTTTTAAGTTTTCTAATATTTGTTCTTGACCAGTAAAATCATCAAAAGAAAGAGGGCGTAATGCTTTTTCTATATCGATATCTTCTGGATTATAATGCTCGTTAGATGGATTTAGATGTTCATTCATAGGTTAAACAAATATAATCATTGTGTAACAAAAAACCCTTTCACTAGGAAAGGGTTTTTATTTATCTCTTGATTACATAACGATTAGTGATGTAATTCTTTTTCTCCTTCTATCATTGGAACGTCCTGTGGAACAAAATCATCCTCATGGTATGGGTTACTGTAATCGTAAGCCCATCTGTGTACGTGAGGAATTTCTCCTGGCCAGTTTCCGTGCATGTGCTCTACTGGAGTTGTCCATTCTAAGGTATTTGATCTCCATGGATTTTGAGGAGCTCTCTTTCCGTAGAAAATACTGTAAATAAAATTGAATAAGAACACTACCTGGAATAATCCTCCAATTAATGCGAATGTTGTAATTACTACATTGATATCAGCTAAATCATCGAAATATGGGAACGCAGTATTTGTGTAATAACGTCTAGGTAAACCTGCCATTCCTACAAAGTGCATTGGGAAGAATACACCATAGGCACAAATTGCCGTTACCCAAAAGTGAACATATCCTAAGTTCTTGTTTAACATTCTACCGAACATTTTAGGGAACCAGTGATATACGCCAGCAAATAATCCATACAAGGCAGAGATACCCATTACTAAATGGAAGTGAGCAACTACGAAATATGTATCGTGAATATTAATATCTAATGCGCTATCTCCTAAGATAATTCCAGTTAATCCTCCAGAAATGAATGTTGATACTAATCCAATAGAGAATAGCATCGCAGGATTCAATTGAAGATTACCTTTCCAGAGCGTCGTAATATAATTAAATGCTTTTACTGCTGATGGAATTGCAATTAATAATGTTGTAAAGGTAAATACTGAACCTAAGAATGGATTCATTCCCGATACGAACATGTGGTGAGCCCATACAATCGTAGATAAGAATGCAATGGCTAAGATCGATAAGATCATGGCACGATATCCGAAGATCGGTTTACGTGAATTCGTTGCAATAATTTCTGATGTGATACCTAAGGCTGGTAACAATACGATGTATACTTCAGGGTGACCTAAAAACCAGAATAAGTGTTCGAATAATACTGGCGACCCTCCTTGATAATGTAATACTTCACCTTGAATAAAGATATCTGACAGGAAGAAAGAAGTTCCAAAACTTCTATCCATGATTAATAATAACGCAGCAGATAATAATACTGGGAATGAAATTACACCAATAATAGCTGTAACAAAAAATGCCCAAATCGTTAATGGTAAACGAGACATCTTCATCCCTTTTGTACGTAAATTAATTACTGTTACGATATAGTTTAATGATCCTAAAAGCGACGAAGCAATGAATATGGCCATTGATACTAACCACATAGTCATTCCTGCTCCTGAACCTGGCATTGCTTGGGGCAGGGCACTTAATGGAGGATAAATCGTCCATCCTGCTGCTGCTGGACCAGCTTCTAAGAATAATGACAACACCATTACTACACTTGAAAGGAAGAATAACCAGTAGGATATCATGTTTAAGAAACCTGATGCCATATCACGTGCTCCAATCTGTAATGGAATTAATAAGTTACTGAATGTACCACTTAATCCTGCTGTTAATACAAAGAATACCATAATGGTACCATGAATAGTTACTAATGCTAAATATGTGTTAGCATCCATAACTCCTCCAGGAGCATGTGTATCTCCTAAAAGGATTTCAAATATTTTAAAAGACTTCTCCGGCCAAGCTAATTGCATACGGAATAATAACGACATTCCAATACCAATTATACCCATGATTAAACCAGTAATTAAATACTGTTTTGAAATCATCTTGTGATCAATACTAAAAATATACTTAGTAATGAAGGTTTCTTTATGGTGGTGATCTCCTGACATATCTTAATGCTTATTGCTTCTTAATTCTTTTTATACTTTACTAACGTCCTAATTAATTTCGTAGTTAACTGCTACAGATTCCTTAAATGTTTTTTGCTGCTTGATCCAGTTCTCATACTCCTCCTGTGTTTCAACTATGATCTTTAATTGCATATTGTAATGTGACTTACCACAAATCTTATTACATAATAATAAGTAATCAAACTCATAAGGCTCTAATCTTGGCATTTGCTCTTCTTTAGGAAGCCCTCTATTTTCTTTAGCTATCTTTTCGTTGTTGGCTAATCTAATTTCATTGATTTTATTTACCTTATTTACTATCGTCTCATTCTCTCTCATTTCCTTAGTCGTGATAGTAGGAACAAAAGCAAACTCAGTTACTTGACCAGGTACACAGTTCATTTGTTGCCTGAAGTGAGGCATGTATGCAGAGTGTAATACATCTTGAGATCTCATTTTGAAGATCGCTTTCTTACCAACTGGCAAATGAATCTCTTGTACAATGATATCGTCTTGTGCATTTGGATCGTTAACATCAACACCTAAAGCATTTGCCTTATCGATATTGATTAACCTAACATTCGCATCTCCTAATACATTATCCTGACCTGCATAACGTGCTTGCCAACCAAATTGCTGAGCGTATAACTCAATTTCTAAATCATCGTCAGTTTTAGTAATACTTGTGATGTCATTCCAAGCAAATAATCCAGAAATGATTAATCCTGCTAATACAATTACTGGAATTACTGTCCAGATAATCTCTAATTTGTTATTATCGGCGTAGAAAAGTGCTTTTTTCCCTTTTTCTCCTCTGTATTTAAAGGCGAAGTAGTGTAATAAAATTTGAGTAATAGTTTGCACAAAGAATATTACTGCAAACGAAATAGCTAAAAGTTTATCTGTTAATACTCCATGTTCTGAAGCAGATTCTGGAAGCAACACATCGCTCCATTTCCAGAAAGACACTACTGTTAATACATGAATGAAAATCACAAACATAATCATAAGGTAACCGTTAATGTTGTTATCCTTATCGTTTGCTACTTGGCTTCTATCTGCATTCATTTGGGACAGATCGAAGATCTTCACCATCTGCCAAATTGCAATTGTGATTAAAACTAAAACTATGATTGTTAAAATAGCTGTCATTGTTATCGTTCTTCTTTAATAAATATTGTATTAGTAGTGAAATTTCTCACTTTCCTTGATTAATGGATTCCCTTTAGCTAATAATGGGGCTTTCTGCATGTAATTGAACACTAAGAATATGAACAACCCTCCGAAAAAGAATAAGGCTCCAAATTCTAACATTCCAAACGACCATTCTTTACCAACTGTAGCGGGCATGATCATATTGAAAATATCAACATAGTGACCAAATAAGATTAAGATACCTGCGATTACAACAAACCATGGTACACGTTTGTAATCACTGTTCATTAATACTAAGATTGGGAAAATAAAGTTCAAGGCTAACATTCCGAAGAATGGTAATTTATAATCCTGAATTCTCGTTACGAAATATGTTACCTCTTCTGGAATATTTGAATACCAGATTAACATAAATTGAGAGAACCATAAATAAGTCCAGAAAATACTGATCGCAAACATGAATTTTGCTAAATCGTGTAAGTGACTATCGTTTACAAATGGTAAGAATCCTCTTGACTTCATATAGATTGTCACTAAAGCAATTACTGTGATGGCACTTACAAACATACTTGCAAACACATACCAACCAAATAATGTACTAAACCAGTGAGGGTCTACAGACATGATCCAGTCCCATGATAACATTGACTCAGTATAGATAAAGAATACTAAGAATCCTGCTGCTAACTTAAATCCTTTTCTGTAATTTTTATTATCTGAAGCAGCATCTTGCGCTAATGATAATTTTCTTGAAATGTATCTATACAAAATATATCCTGCTGAATAGATCATACCTCTAATCATCCATGTAGTAGGATTTAACCATCCTCTTTTGTTGTATATTAATTCATCAAACTTGTCTTTTTTAGTAGGTTCAATTAAATCGGGATCCATCCAATGGAATAAGTGGTGTACGTGTCCCCAAGCTCCAAGAGCCATTAAGACTAACACGATTCCTAATCCCCAAGGTAAGAAGGAGGTGATCCCCTCCATTACTCTGAATAAAACTGGAGACCATCCAGCTTGAGATGCGATTTGTATTGCATAGAACGCTAAGGTTCCTAGATCAATCAACATAAAGAAGAATGCAG
>JABSPN010000265.1:0-2719 GCA_013214425.1 Flavobacteriaceae bacterium
ACAGGAGTTAGTCATGCCATCACAGAGGGAAGCTGGACTGCTAATGCACAATTTGGATTAAACCCAGAATGGATATCAGAAACCTTCGATATTCATGCACAACCAGCTTCAGGATTATTACCAGCTATTGCTGGACTCCAAGTAGGAGTCGTGTCACAACTTCAAGACGACCCAGATGGAGAAGATAGAATTCTGGTTCAAATACCTATTGTTAATAATGAAGAACAAGGAATCTGGTGTAGAGTAGCCTCATTAGATGCAGGAGAAAATAGAGGATACTTTTTTAGACCTGAAATTGGAGATGAAGTGATTATTGGTTTTATCAATGAAGATCCCAATGATGCAATTGTATTAGGGATGCTACATAGTAGTGCGAAACCAGCACCACTTACAGCAAGTGATGATAATCATGAAAAAGGTTTAGTAACTAGAAGTGAAATAAAAGTCATGTTTAATGACGAAAAGAAATCGGTACACATTAGTACACCAGGAGGAAGAGAGTTTTTAATGGATGATGATGCTAAAGTAATAGAAATAAAAGACGGAAGCAATACGCTTACCATGGATGATAATGGAATAACTATGGAAGCGCAAAAGGATATAAAAGTTTCAGCATCTGGGGATGTAACTATAGAAGGAACCAATGTTGAATTAAAAGCCAATGCACAATTTAAAGCAGAGGGATCTGCAGGAGCAGAAGTTTCTACAAGTGCAATAGCAGTATTAAAAGGATCACTAGTACAAATAAATTAATATGGGAGCACCAGCAGCAAGAGTATCAGATATGCATGTTTGTCCTATGGTAACAGGAGTAGTTCCTCATGTAGGAGGGCCAATTTTACCACCAGGAGAGCCAACTGTTTTAATAGGGAATTTACCAGCAGCAAGAGTTGGAGATATGGCTACCTGTGTTGGTCCGCCAGATAGTATAATTGCAGGATCTGCGACCGTATTAATTGGAGGGATGCCAGCAGCAAGAATGGGAGATTCAACAGCTCATGGCGGGACAATAGTTTTGGGAGAGTTTACAGTATTAATAGGATAGCAAATGGAGAATAAAAAATCATTTTTAGGGACAGGTTGGAGTTTTCCTCCTGAATTTTCAAGCTCGTTGAAGGAAACAAAAATGCTGTCAGATGAAGTCGATATTCAGAGTAGCCTTCACATCCTATTAACGACAAGACTCGGTGAACGAGTAATGGTGCCAGAATATGGTTGTAACCTAGATGAACTCATTTTTGAGAATTTAGATAGAACATTGATTACCTATATCATTGACCTGATAAAAACAGCAATTCTATATCACGAACCCAGAATAGATGTAATCAAAATCGATATCTCTGAAACAGATCCTTTAGAAGGAAAGCTAGTAATAGCTATAGATTATAGAGTTAGAGCGACCAACTCTAGAAACAATTTTGTTTTCCCATTTTACAAAGAAGAAGGAACAGATATAACAGCATAGAAACACTATGGGTAATTGTAACGACATAGATAAAATATTAAAGCGAAACGGAGTAAGTCAGGAAGAACGATTTATTGAGCAATTAAATCCAGCTAATTTTGAGCTCCAGGATTTTGATGTCGAAGATTGGATTCTATTTACGTATAATTTTGCTCAATACGTTAATTTCTATGAGACTTCAGATGATGAGGTAATCTCTGGAAATTGGCAAGACTTTTTTGACGCTTTCGGTTTTGAATTTGATACAGATACAGTTGAGTTCAGAACCTCAAGAAAATACACTAAAGCAAAAGAAAGTATTACAGGAGTTATTGCCGAATTTAGAGAAAATGGTAACCTAACTCCACACTTAACACTTTTTGTTTGCTTCTTATATTTATTAGAGTTCTCGAAAAAACGTTTTAACGGACTTACAAAAAGGCATCTGGACTTTTATTACAAGAAGATGTTGCAGGTTGACAAATTGCCTGCGACTCCAGATCAAGTTCACGTTTTATTCGAATTGGCTAAGAAAAGTACTGAAGAACAAATTGTCACGCAAACTAAACTGAATGGAAAGTTAGATGGAGAAGGGAATCAGTTAATTTATAAAACAGATGAAGAGTTAGTAGCTAATCAAGCAAAAGTAGCTTCGCTAAAAACGATCTACTATGACAAGACTCTTTCAGAAATTAAAGCTAGTGGTTTAGCCAACACTTTTGATGGAGCAGAAGAACCATTACCAGAAGACGATCCCTACTGGTGGCCATTTGGATATACTTCAAGAGAAGACAAAGAAAAATTTGCAGAATTACCTAATGCACATTTAGGATTCGCTCTGGCTTCACCAATCCTAAAACTAGAAGAAGGAGATAGAAAAGTAGTCATTACTCTGGAGTTTGAAAACGATACAACTACACCGGCCTATAAACTTTCAGATTTTGATAAGAATGATTTACATAAAATCATTGCGATTCATTTCAGTAGTAAAGAAAAATGGTCTGGACCTTATGAATTAGATATCGCAGATACCGTAACAACTCAGGTTGTTAATAATAACAAACTAGTTTTGGTCTTCAAGCTAGGAAAAGACGATGATAAAATCATCGAATATAATGACGAGTTTTTATTAGAACAATACAATACCACTGCTCCAGTAGTTAAGTTTTCTATTAATCCTGAAAGAGAAGCAACCGGAAAGCCGTTAGGGCATCAATTGCATCAGGCACTAGTAAATAGAATTTTAAAGAAGATGCATGTTAAGGTTGAAGTAAC
>JABSPN010000265.1:2729-4829 GCA_013214425.1 Flavobacteriaceae bacterium
CGAAAATGATAATGGTCTGCTAAAAGCGAAAAAACCGTTTTTCCCTTTTACCTCTCAACCTATTAGAAGGTCAAATTTCCAAATAGATTATCCAGAAGCATTTCAGAAGAACTGGAAGAGCTTGTCATTGAATTTTGCCTGGAAAAATGCTCCGGAAGATTTTGCAGATTGGTATAGCGCTTATCTTCAAAATTCATTGCCAAAAAATACAAGTTCTAATCCAATAGTATCAAACGAAAGTTATTTTAAAGCAACAACAGAGGTATTATACAAAGAAGAATGGCAGGAAATTTCTGATGAACAAGAGCTTTTTACCAGCGAAGTAGAAGATGAAGATGGAACACATCTTTACTATCAATGCGATGTATCGATAAGTAATAGTAATTTTTCGAATGCACAAACTAGGACAGAAGAAATAGGGAAAACAGGTCCTGTGCGAATGTCATTAAATAAGTCATTTCTTCACGATTTATTTCCGAAATTATATGCAGCTTCCCTAATGGGAAATACAACAAGCTCAATTGCTTTGAATGAAGACGGAGTTCCTACTTCAGTAACGACATCTACTTCAGAAGGAAATATACCAAATAACCCCTACACGCCAGTTGCAGAGAATATCACCATAAGCTATATAGCAGAAGAAGAGAGAACAATAAAGTCTCAGACCTTACCAACCGATCCAGCTGTTGAAATCAACTTAGATGAGAAAAACACTAATGAAGCTTATGAAAATGATAGATTAAGACTGTTTCATATTCACCCATTCGGACAATGTGAAGAGCACAATTATCTGGAAACACAAAGAAGACTTAGAGGTATTCTAGACGCCTATGATTCAGAAAGAGCCAATAGCTATTTGCTGCCTAATTATTGTCAGGGAGGAGAACTGTTCATTGGTTTAGAACAAGCAGAAGTACAACAAAATATAGCGCTATTAGTGCAAGTTTTAGAAGGTAGTGAAGATACTGAAGTCACTACGTTCACAGACAATGAAAAAGTGCAATGGGCAGTACTATGTGAAAACAAGTGGAAGACAATTCAGGAAGATATCATTTCCAATAGTACCAACAACTTCCTTACTTCGGGAATCATAAAATTCGGAATACCACGAGAAGCCACTCAAAATAACACCAGATTACCAGAAGGTTATGTGTGGATTAGAGCCAAAATGCATCGAGATTATAATGCGGTTTGTAAAGCGATTAATATCCATGCTCAGGCTGTTAAAGCTACTTTTGAGAACAATGAAAACGAATTATCTCATTTAGATAACGGCTTACCAGCTGCAACCATAAAAAAACTAATCACTAGAACACCTCAAGTAAAAGGTGTTGAGCAACCATATAACTCCTTTGGAGGCATTCCAGAAGAGTCAGATTTACAATTCTACAGAAGAATTAGTGAACGTCTAAGACATAAAAATAGAGCGATAACACTATGGGATTATGAGCATATGATTCTTCAAAAATTCCCAGAAGTATTTAAAGCGAAATGCTTAAATCATACAGAAATCTTAGATGATGATGGAAATGTAGTCGATAACTATGTATCGGCAGGTGATGTAACCCTTGTAGTCATCCCAGATACAGTTAACAAAAACGTATTTGATAAGTTCCAACCAAGGGTTAGCCAAGGTTTAATCAATAAGATTGAAACCCATATTAATGAATACAATACCAAACATGTTACTGCTAAAGTAATTAATCCTGAATATGAAGAAGTAAAAGTGAAACTGGAAGTCAGCTTTTTCGAAGGACTAGATGAAAGTTTCTATAAGAAAAAATTGGATGAAGATATTATCAAATTTTTATCGCCTTGGGCGTTTGATAATTCATCAGAGATTGTTTTTGGAGTTGAGCTACATAGAAGTGTATTGATTGATTATATGGAGAAATTAAACTATGTAGATTATTTACAGAATGTAACACTAGAAAAAGATGGAGTTGCTCAAGGTAGTTTAGTCACGCCAACAGACCCAAAATCGATTTTAGTATCAGCTAAGGCACATTCAATAAGTACAGTATTAACTACCTGTAAAGGTGATAAAGAAAAAGTTGAGATTAAATGTCAGTAATAAATAAACATATATCCATTCCAAAA
>JABSPN010000266.1 GCA_013214425.1 Flavobacteriaceae bacterium
TGTTAATTCTCATCATAGTCTGATTAACCGTGTGGCTTAGTGCTTTTCCATTAGCATCTTTTACATAATCGATTTTGAAACCTCCATCGAAAGGTGCACCCATATATTCACCAACAAAGTTTCCAGCCATATCTGCTGAACTTACTCCTCCTCCATTACGTAAAGGTGATTGAGAATCGGCAGCACGAACATTTTGGTCTAACTGCACCCATAAATATTCTAAATCATCTGGAGAATTGTTGTAATAAGTAATCGTTTCAACTCCATACAACTTTTTGTTTTTGTCGTCTAATTCGATATCCATTTTATAATCAGCTTTTTGCTGATAATAAGCGTGTCCTGGAGCTCCAGCAGCTGTTCTGTATTGATTAGGAGTCGAAAATTCCTGATATAACTGACGGAATTTGTTATCGTTAATGTGTCCTAATTCTCTTTCTTCCTTTTCTTGCTCAGTTTCTTGAGAAAAGACAGTTGCACTACTAAACAATAAGGCAACAACAATTGAATACTTTAAAAATTTCATGTTTTTGGTTTTCTAAAAATAGTATTAATAGGTTTAGGTGACTTTATTAATATGCTAAAAATAGCACGTGAAAATAGCTTTTTTTAGGAAGTTTTAAGACTTATCATTAAAAGTTTAACATTCCTTTATCATTTCCAGCTCTAAGGGCAAAGCTCTTTTTCTTTGAATTTACATCCAGGTGGATGATATTTTGTTGTTCTTCAGTAAGATCGAACAGTAAGGTATTTTGTATTGCTAAGGAATTAATCTTTTTGACATTGAGTACTTCTATATAGCACACAATCATATCATCTTCATATTCTTTTCCAAAAAAACTAAGTTGTTTCTTTTCACCATTAATCGTCACTAAAAACTTTTTATCGAAGTATTTTTTGATGAAGTATTCTGCATTTTTAGATTCTTCATCTCCTAATTTTGCCGTATGATCATAGCGCTGTTGAATAGCTTCTTGAAAATCATCTATAAAAAGTCTGGTAATGATTTGAAGTGCTTCATCTTCTTTACTGAATTCTACTTCGGAAACACTTACATAATATTTATGGTAAGCCGAATTACTAACTAGTAATATCCCTAGCAACAAAACTAATATCACTTTCTTCATATATGTACTTTTGAATTGAATTGTGCAAATTACATTCCAAAAATAGGATTACTCTTTAAAATTTACGCTTTGAGCTTTAAAAACTTTTAAAATGAGTTCATAGTTTTCGTTTTTGAAGTTCTCAACAAACGCATCTTCTTCAACACAGGCCAATAAAAACTCGTATATCTTCTCTTCATTGATGGCATAGGTGTCTAAGAAAAAATCATGCCCGTATAAATCGTAAACTTTAATGATTGTTTTATCCTGTTTATCCCATTTTCTCCCCAGTTTCAATTTTTTGTAGTATCCTGTAATATGCTTGTATAAAGCTTCAATATCCATTACTGCTCCAAACCCTATTGAAGGCACAACAGGTACTATTTTTTCTTCAGGAACTCCTTCAAATCCTGGAATCCCTACATCGGCAAAATTTATGGTGTCTTTTATCGTTACTTGTTTAATGTCTTCATTGATGTTTCCTGTAAGTTTTCTTCCTACTGTCACTTCTTTTAGTTGGTTAACATCTTCTTCTAGAGCAACAGCTATCGCTTCATTATCAATCATTTGTTGTGTTACCTGAAAACCCTGAGTTTTATAAACCAACGAATTGAAGTATATGGTATCGTTTAATTGAGCATCAATATAAAACTCACCTTTTTCATTAGTTATAGTAAACTTCTTTGCTCTTGTATTGAGTATATGAATACCTTCTAAATTTTCTCCGTTAATGATTTTACCCTTCAGTTCTTTCTCCTGAGAAAAGCAACTTAGGCTAATCATGATAAAAATTATTATGAGGTTATTCTTTTTCATCTAATGCATTGAATTCTTTCGCTAAAACCTGAACTTTTTCCAACAGCTCTAATTCGTTATTATTGTTAAAGCTAAGCATTAGCGAATCGCTACTTGTACAATATACTACAAATAACTCAATCTGATCTTCAGGAATTTTCAAGATAGTGATAAAAATCTCTTCTCCAAATTGTGCAATCAAGTATTGACTACTAAACTGTTTGACCTCTATTGTTGTTTGTTTCTTTTCCTTTTTTTTCTTGAAAATAGCATTCGACAGCATTCTAAAAATAGCAACAAAATTTATTCCGTCAACAAATTGCCCTTGAGTAGTAATCGTATTTCTTAATGGTTCTCGATCTCCTTCAAAACGGGCGTTTGATATAACTTGCCAACTATAATCCATTTTCGGTAACTCTAGATTTTTTATTTCAACTTGTTCAATATCTTTTCGTAAATCTCCAGTAAGTTTATTCCCAATAACAACTTCATCTAATTGATTCACTACCTTTATAAGTTCTATCTCTAATTTTTGAGAACTTATTATTGCTTCATCAATTACAACTCTCTTTTCTAAATGTAATAGTGAAACAATTGATAAGGTATCTTGTTCTTTAGCATAAATCTCAAAAACTCCCTCTTCATTTGTAATGGCATAGTTTTTTGAGTTCATGTTAATTATGTGAATATTTTCAACATCAGTTTCGTTGATAATGTTGCCGGTGATTTTTTGCTGTGCAGACAAAAAACTTTGGGAAAGAATAAAAAATAATAACACGTAATGTTTTATCATAATCGGTTTGGTTTGGCTTTCAGGAGTAAAGGAAATACAGAAGTCGTTAAATAAATGTTTAATGCAAACTAATCTTTTGTTAAAAGGTTGGGATTACTAACTTTACAGAAAAGATAATTCATGAAAAAAGCGATCATTGCCAGTACTTCTACCATACATGGAAGCGGTTATTTAGAATACATACTCCCAACTTTAAGCTCACACTTTTCAGGTTCTACAGAAATTCTATTTATTCCTTATGCTCGTCCCAGCGGTATTTCACATGACGAGTATACTGAAATAGCATATAAAGCCTTCAGTAAAATTGGAAAAAGTGTTAAAGGGATTCACCAATTTGATGATCCATTAACAGCAATTCAAAGTGCGGAAGGAATTTTTACTGGAGGTGGTAATACATTTTTATTAGTTAGCAAACTATATGAAAATAATATTATTCCGACATTGAAAGAAACTATTAATTATGGAACTCCCTATTTGGGAACAAGCGCCGGTAGTAATATCTGTGGATTGACCATGAAAACTACTAATGACATGCCTATAGTATATCCGCCTAGTTTTAATACTTTGGGTATCGTTCCATTTAATATCAATCCTCATTTTTTAGATCCAGATCCTAATTCTACTCATAAAGGAGAAACACGAGAAACAAGAATCAAAGAGTTTCATAAATTTAACACACAACCTGTTATTGGTCTAAGAGAAGGAAGTTGGTTAGACTTGAAGAATGAAACCATTACCTTGAAAGGAACACTCCAAGCGAGAGTCTTTGAGTACCAAAAGGAGCCCTACGAGGTAGACCCCAATCACGATTTTAGTAATTTTAATTAAGGCATCATTTTTGATACTTACTGTTTAACTTATTAAATTAATTATGAAAAAATTATTATTACTCTTTTTTCTAGTAGCCTCTGTTTATTCAATGGATGCACAAAGAATTCAAAATTCAAGTAGAAGTACAACGGGTTATATTAAAAGTGATGGAACTATTCAGAATTCCAGTCGAAGAACTTGTGGTTACATTAAAGACAATGGTACTATTCAAGATGTCAGCAGACGAACAATTGGGTACATTAAAGATAATGGCACTATTCAAAATGCAAGTCGATCTACTGTTGGATATCTTAAAGAAAACGGAACTGTTCAAGATAGTAGCCGAAGAACTATTGGTTATATTAAAGACAACGGTAACGTTCAAGACAGCAGTAGAAGAACTCTGGGTTATGCCAGTGGTGTTAAAAAAGAATGGATTGCTGTTACGTTTTTCTTTTTTGAATTTGAATAAGTCATGATTAAAAAACTCGGAAGTATCTGGTTGTATTCATTCTTAACCGTTTCAACACTTTTTATTATAGCTGTTGTTATTTATGGTTTTGATATCAAGAAAGAGGAAGATTTGGGGCCGTATACAAAAAGCAGAGCTTTGGGAGGTTTGATTAAAAATCAGACAAAAGAGTATTTTTATTATAAGGTAAATGATGAATATGCCTACCGAGTTCAACCCAATGCCAAATCAGAAGAAAATAGAATAGCCCTTGTACCCTACAGGCGTAATTTCTTTCCAATTTGCTTCACCTGTGGTTTTTATACTGATGATATTACTAAGAAAGATATGGATGTCCCTAAACAACTCTCAGTAGAATATATTATGTCAAACCATAAAGAAATTTCATTTATGGGACCCGATGATGAGGATTGTATGATCTCCTTTATGGGCTTATCGCTTTGCTATGCTATTTTATTGATATGGGGCAGCTTAACCATAAGCTTTAAAAGAAGAAGAAAGACTATTAAAGCTGTGTAGTTTTTCTAAAACTGGCATCACTGGGTAATTCGAAAAGTTCTAATTCAAAATATGGAATTGCCGCCAACAAATGGTCAAAAATATCGGCCATGATGTATTCATAATTATGCCAACGCTTATCTTTACTAAAAGCATAAATCTCGAGCGGAATTCCTTGCGAAGTTGGAGCTAATTGCCTGGCCATAATCATCATGTCTTTATTGATAGCGGAATGATTCGACACATAACTCTCAACATATTTTCTGAACACACCTAAATTGGTCAGATTCCTTCCATTAATGAGTAATGTTTTATCAACTTCATTATTCTCGTTAAAGGCCTTGATATCTGTTTCTC
>JABSPN010000267.1 GCA_013214425.1 Flavobacteriaceae bacterium
CATATATATGTTCTCCATTTTCAGCTGTATAAGAATACAAGCTAAAATCATAAGAATCCAACAAGTGATGTGGGATGTATTCCTTAACCTCTTGAGTTCTCTGTTCTTTTGTTTTTTCGCCTTCATGATTTGTTTCGCCACCAGCAAAACTGACAGATGAAACAGTTAATAATACTACAGTAAAAATCTTTACTAAAAAACTTCTTTGCATAGCACAGAAAATAATGTCCTTAAAAATCGGTGCAAATGTACGTCTTTCTATTAAAACCAAAAAAGTTATTTAGACTTATTTTAAGAGTTTTTTTTCGAGTTCTTCGCAATCATTTCATCAATTGATTTCAAAAGCTTTATGACTGCTAATGTTTCAAGTATTAAACTAGTTATATATGGGATAAAAAATGACATAAATTCTGTTTTAGATATCATTTGATCTGATTGATAGATAGGTTGAAATACGACAAAGAATAATGCAAATTTTAAAAACCCACCGGCAATAAATAAAAATCCAATTTGGTCAACAAATATTTTTTTTAAAGAGTAAAGAATAGCAACAATAATGAAAGCAGCTCCAGCATTAACAGCATAGCTTAAAAAATATATGTTTTGAGGTAATTCAACTAATAAATCTTTTTGGTGTATAATGGCTAGATGACAAAGAAGAACTAAACTCATTGCTAAAGTCAATTGTACGACAAAATACATTAAGTTTTTAAGGTCTTTTTTAGTCATCATTAAGTCTGTTGACTTGTTTTAAAAGTAAGTACATGGAAACAACTACTCCTAAAAGTGTTAAACCAATAGTAAACCAACCTTGTTCGTTGGGAAACTTTTGATCTAATTTTTTTCCGCAGAAAGCAGCCAAATAAATAGTAGCACCCATTTGGAATGCTGCTCCTGTTAATATGAGATAGCGATTAGGCTGTTTGTTCGGCTTTGACTTTTTCACTGATTGAATTTAGCTCACTTAAATCTGAAGATAAAGACTTAACAGCACCACCCATTGTACAAGTAGCGTTGAATGTTGCTCCAGGTTCAACAGCTAATTTATTAATCATTACTTCTCCTTGAATCACCGCTGTACTTTTTAATGATAAAGTACCTTGAACGGCCACTTTGCCAGTAACTTTACCTTCGATATCGGCATTGGCACAATTTAATGTTCCCTTGATACTACCTTTTTTTCCGATAACAACTTTAGAGCTGGTTTTCACATTACCTTCAATAACACCATCAATTCTAAATCCACCTTCAGAGATAATATCTCCTATTATTCTGGTTCCTTCTGCAATCTTATTCTGTTGGCTTGAAAGGTTTTGTTGTCCTTTTTTCTTGTTATCTGAAAACATAATTTTTTATAGGTTTTTTTCATAGTCATCAAAATTCTTATGGACCTGAACGATCTTATAATTATCTGATGAAATTATGATGTTTGGGAGTTGAAATTTATATTTTTTATTGTTTTTAAGTAGTTGGGTGAATCCTCTGGCTGAAGTTTCGCTTTCGAATCCGTGAACAACTACAAATGTCAAATCTTTATTGTAGACATCTACAGACACTTTCTTTGTAGTCATGTAAAAATCTTTAATTGCACCAGCAATTAACTCTTCAGTCTCTGATATTTTATCATCATTGGGCCCAAATTGATATACTAATTTGAACTTTTTACTTTGTTCTACAGGAATAAACTCTTTTGCTGCTAATTTGGCCATACCTTTTTCGGCGATGTCCTTCGCTTTTTTACCTTCATCACTATTTGGATAAGTAAGTGCGATAAACGACATTCCTTTTTTATAAGGCTCAAATCCTTCATATCTTCCTAGAGCACTTACTTTTAAGAATTCGAACTTCGGGACTATTGGTTCTCCTGTAAAGGCAAAGATGTATTTTTCACACTCAGAAATGACTTCTGCGAATTCTTGATTTTCATACTTTTTATATACCCTGTTGTAGATAGCTTCTGGACTATTTTCGTCATCAGCTAATTGCTGAGAAGGGTTTTTCAATATTTGCGCGTATCTTGAATTACCATAGTTATTGATGATGTCTTTTTTAGTCATCTCAGCTCTTAAGCTGTTAATTTCAGAATAAATTTTATACAATTGATATTTGGCAGGAAGAATTAATCGCTCTTGTGGATTATTGGCTAAAAGCGCTTCTAATTTGGTAGCGGCTAATTCGTACTCCTTGAATTTTTCTTTATAGATCAACCCAAGTTGATAGTAAGCATAATCTCTTTTTTTAGTAATGCTATCTACTACTTTTTCACCTTGCGGCAGTTGACTAATATAGTATTGAGGATCGTACTTGTTGTTTTTAGTTGAAGCTTCTGCTGCGTTCGTAGAGTCGATTACTTCTTCAATATCTGGAGTTACAATTTCTTTATTAGATCGCCTCCAGTCATCGGCTAGAATGATATCACCCCAGGTTTTTCTGAATTCATTTTTACCATAAGCCATCACGGTAGTGTTGTAAAAATAGAATTTACCGCTAGCTTTTTTATTGCCTCCTGAATTGTTTCCGTTTTGGAATTGGTTTTGAAACAGTTCTTGTTTTTTCTTTTCAGCCTCTTCCTCTTCACGTATTTTCAAGTCTTCTATATACTTCTCATAGTAGGCAATCCTTTCCTCTTCGTTTAAATTAAGGATGGTCAATAAACTGTCTGTTGTGGCAGCTTCATCTTCATAGTAAATCACCTCGTCAAGATTATCTCTCTTTTTCTTGATTCTTCTATAATCTTTGGTATTTTGTTTTAGCTGAGTTAAGGTACTGTCATAATAGGCTCCAGCCACTTTATACATTGCGTCATCAAACTTCATATCACCAATTGCTCTATAGTTTAATGATTGTAGGTATTTACTTCTTGATTTTTTAGCGATTGACTTGTTGAAATAATTTTCAGCTAATCCAAGAGAATCATTATTCAAGTGATAATTAGCGATTTGATTGAAAATAAGATCTAAGTAAGGTCTATTTTCTCTGTCTTCTTCTAATTTTGTCAATAACTCTAATAGCTCAACCTTATTTCCATTTTCGTAATCGAAGTTTCTGATTTTAGCGATGTGAGCGTTAATATGGTAAATACGAAGCGTTCTTCTTTTTAAATCAATCACTTCTTCAAAAGCCATATTAGCACTGTCTTTAAAACCTAGGCGGTTGTACAGTTGACCTTTAATGAAAGCGTATCTACCTTTTTGTTCATTATCTTTTGTGTACTTCGATGCTACTTTGATGTGCGGCAGGGCACTATCTAAATGTTTAGTATTGATATAAGCCTGTGCCATCATAGCTGAAGCTTCGGCCAAATCTTCTTTTTTGAGATCTTCTCTGTCGATAAGCTTTTTTAAGTTCTTAATCGCGAGTTCATTATACTCTAAACGAATGTTCGTTTTTTCCCTCCAGATTTTAGCCAGATTGATTTTATCACTTTCTGGATATTTGTAAAGTATGTAGTTAAAGGCTTCTTTAGCAGGTACAAATCTTTGGTCAAAATAACGGGCTTCACCCAGCAGTAAATAGGCTTCATCTATCTGAGGGTTTTTTTCTTTCCCTCCAATATTCATAGAGTGTTTTTGAATGGCTTTTACCGCTTTTTCTTCGGCTCTTTCAAAATTTGGATCTTTGGCTTGACCTGGTAAGAATAACTCTTCAGAAACCTGCATTCTTTCTACAGGAAGAATTTCCCAATAATCATCGAAAAAAGACTGAATTAAAGCTTGCCTTCCAGCTTCAAATGCAACAGTACCATTGTGCATTACATTATATTTTGTATTCACAGAATGCCAGTTTCTGTTCACAAAAGAATTTTTCTTGGTAGAACAAGCAACTGTGAAAATTGCTAATCCAAGAACACTATATAGTTTAAAACGCTTCAAAATTGACCTTAATTTGGTGCTTCTTTAACTTAAAAAAAGACGATTTAGTATAATTAAGAGGGTAAAAATACATTTCTTTTTTTAATTGAGCTATAAAAATAGGGACTAACCCTTCTATTGCTAACTTGTTAAGGCCTTTATTTGTCTATGTTTTTTGTTTAATGTCTTCTTAAATGAAAATAATGTTTTGAAGCTTACATAAACTGTAATAAAATGAAGTATCAATGCAACAAACCAATATTCAATCAGTGCTTTATATTTTGCTTCTAAAATAAACAATACCGAAAAAACTAATAAAAGAATGATGGTTTGAATATAGGCCAACTTAATTTCTCTTTTTACGGAATACATTACTACTATGATCAGAAATGGAGCCAAAACAGAATAAACACCCCCATAAAAGATAAATAGTGACAGGTAGAATAATCGGGTGACTAAAATGAGCCTTCTTTCTTTGTAGTATAGCAGTAAAGCTACTACAGAAAAGATAAGGGTGGTTCTAAATGGAATATTCTGAACTAAACTCTTTGTGACTAATTCACTATCAACCTGACATAATATGATTACGAATAAAGCGGTAATTAATAAGGTGTCGATTGCTAACAGAGACTTGATAAAACGATCTAAAACTGTCCCGGTTGCTTTTTTCAGTTCATTTTCATTCCAGTCAATAATATTTTTTTTGTTTTCGATCATGTATTCTCTGAATGCATCATAAAATGTTTTGTGTTCTTCATTCATTTTTAACTCAATGCCTGTAGCAACATGATCGAGAATTTCAAGTTTGATATCAGTATACTTGATTCCTGTTTTTTTCAGGTAATGTTCTATAAATTCGATGTTTTCTTCAGTTAGTTTTTTCATGATATACTCCAATTAGGATTTATAATGTTTTGCATGATCTGCATATACTCTTTAAATTCATCAAAAATTATGGCTTTC
>JABSPN010000268.1:0-1924 GCA_013214425.1 Flavobacteriaceae bacterium
CTGCGGTAGGTAAAATCCCTCTATGATTCTTTCCTTTTATCCCTCCAAATTCTGGAAATTCTCCTCCATTGGGTAAAAATTCGGAAACAATATTGGTTAAGAAATTAGGCATTATATGGGGAACTATGGCCAAAAGCAACAAGATAATTTCTTGCTGATTCAGTTTTTCCTTCTGAATAAATTTAGACAAATTAGAATCATTTCGATCTAAGTATAATTCTGGTACTGCTAATTCTTCACCCAACAATTCGTTCGATAATCTATACCGAATACTGTCTTTTAAAAAATTCAATAAAGGTGTTACCGAAATCATTTCTTCATTATTAACTAGTGTACTTTTCATATGCCTGCTGCAATTTTATATCGTATTTATTTTTTTTATAGCCCGAGCCATTATATCCATGGGCAAACTTTCCCCAGTTCTTAACTCTTAACCATTCAATTAATCTCTTTCCTCCAAAAGCGTTCATACTGATAAACTTTCCGAAGGCCTTTAAATGTTCTCGTTCATGTTCATACATTTCAGAAACAAAATGGTCTATTGAGGCATAGCCTAATTTTTTATAGTGGAAGCCCATAATTTGAAACGCTCCCCAGGAGGCGGAACTGTAGGCGGCATCATGAACTTCTGGTAAATCTGACATGCCAGCAGCTTTCTCTAAACGAGTATATTCTTTGGAACCTCCGTCATAATACTTTCTTGTCCATTTTTCATATAATACATTCTCATATCGCTCTTCTAAAAAGTCGTTCGGATTCAGCCCTCTCTTTTTTAATTCTCTCCAAAATACATGTCCTTCAAAAAGAATGACTGGTCTACCATAAATAAGAAACCCTTTCCCTCTGCTTTCTACTTCATTGACAGCTTTCACTGTTGCTAATTCTAAGTTGTTATGATCTGCAAAATCTATTAGGTCTTGTTCAGATAGAAATTTATCATTAAACGTAGCTAGTTGTTGTTCTTTTTCAATGATTTTAGACCATGTTTTGGGTCCAACTAATCCGTCTACTACTAGATTGTTTTTGAGTTGAAAGTCTCTAATGGCTTTATCGGTGTCTTTTCCGAAGTAATTAGACACATAAACCTCATAACCTAATTTCACTAGTATTTCTTCTAGTAAATGAACTGAAGAACCTCTTGATTTATATTTTAATGTTTTCATAATCTTTAGTTTAGCATTTTTTCAATCTCGCTGAATTGCGTTAATAAATGTTCGTGTTTATGAATCATAGCCTTCATATAATCGTAACTACTTTCCCCCATATGTCTGGACAAGGTGGGTTCATAATATTTCCAAGCAGAGGTGAAACCAGTTTCTTTAGTTCCAGTTATAGCTAGTATTTTATCATTTTCCTCTTTCAGGATTTGAATCAATTGTTCAACATACTGGTCTTCATATGTGCCTCCTAAAAATCCTTCTACATCTTCTCTTGATATTTTATGTGGTAAATAAATTGGTAAATGTATAATTGGAGAGTTTTTCTGCTCTTCCCAGTTTTTAAAGAAGTTTTCTAAATAGGTAGGAATCTTGTTATAATCTAAAGCTGTAGTGATGTTTACCTCAAGATTATCTTTTTCTGATTCGTCCTTTAACGTTTTATCAAACTTATTGGGACTGATGTTATCAATAATATACTTTAAATACAAGGTTTTACTATTAATAATATCTACAAAAACAGCTTTCTTTCCTTTAAAAATGGTGTTGTTAGTTCTATTGATATAATTGTAAACATCAAGATTTCCTAATAATCCGCTATTATCTATTGCTCCTGCATCCATGTAATGTCCATATCCTTTTATCTTGGCTGCTGGGCTGAAAACCGGAAATCTGTTGGTCATGGATACGGCTTGGTAATAAGGTAAGGTTTGCTCGTGATTACCATATAAATCGGCAAGATTATCGGCATGAGGAAAAATTTCATT
>JABSPN010000268.1:1934-4739 GCA_013214425.1 Flavobacteriaceae bacterium
ACAAAATACCACGGTTGGAACTCGTTCCTGCAGTATTCATTACTAAAGATGGAAAATGTTTATTCTGTTTATAGGTTTTGGCCCAGTATTGTCTAAATCCAGTTTCATCCAATTGCTTATCGAATGATCCATTAATGTGATTCTGATATCGGATCATGGAATAGTAGGCTCTATCTTCTAAACCAAGACCATAAGTAAGTGGCCAAAGCTTCCTTACAAAATCTAATCCCATAGTAAATGATAAATCACTAGAGGCATAATCGTCTCTGGCTATTTTATCTATTTTATCCTGAATGTTCGCATAATTTGTTCGATCCTTTCCATAAAGACCGGTATACACGGCTAACCCTAATGAACCTCCCGATGCGCCAGACATCGCCACAGACCTGTTAATCAATTTACCTCCTGTTTTTTTCTGAAGGGTGTTCATCACATTCAACGTCCATACATTGGCTTTTAAACCGCCTCCATAAGAGGAGATGAAAAAGACATGGTCGCCTGGTAAGCTATCTACCCCTTTTATAAATTTATCTTCAGTAATGACTGTATTTTTGCTCGTATCATTGGGAACTGTTTCTAACTGATGGGTGACTTGTTCGGCGATAAAGCTTTTAAAAATAAGCAATACAAAAACAACTGCTATAATTAGTTTCCACTTGTAATTTTTAGTGCGGTTGTAGGTTACCGTACTGTTTGAAAATTTTGCCTTTTTAGCAACCGAAAAATATTTATTTAGATTGGCCAGTATCCAATAAAACACATAAAATGACGCCAGTAATATTGGAATCACACTGGTTGGCACAGTCCAGACGTTCACTGCAGCTATATTGCAATACACTAAATAGCCCAATCCGATAAGGAAATAGTACATGAAGAGTTTTAAGTACTTAACTGGATCGTTGAGTCCTTTAATTAACTTAACAAACCAAGTTAACTTATGTTTTCTTCCATTTAGATCTAGATAGATATTTTCTAATTGTGTTCTTATCAACCTAAAAAACACATAGCAAAACATCATGGCATAAGTATACAGCATGACTATAATTAAACCCAAACGACTAAACATGTTAGTGAGTAATATTACAATTGATAATACTATTACAACCAATACTAAGATAAATAACCAAATGACTATTTTTCTGTAAAACTTATCTTCCTCAAGAATACTGTTATTGACTAACTTATATTTTAAATACACATAAATTATTAACGGAATTAAAAATAACGTCCCAATAATCCAAGGATACAATTGAACGTTTATAGCCAAATCTGTATAATTCAAATTTGGAGCCATACTCTTATAGATAAATGCCACCCAACCTGCGTACACAAAAATCCCCAAAGAATATCGTAAATAGTTGGCATAGATATCTATTTTATAAGGTGTGTTGTTTCTTTTATAAGTAAAGAATGGATATCTCTTAAAAAGCCATTTAAACGGATGATTCACTTGCCAATCAAACTTGTCTTCACTATCATTTAAATCTCTGTAGTAGTAGGTGTATATTGGGTAGTGTGATAAGGCAAGTGCAAATGCATTAACAAAGAAAAAACAAATCAGTAATGAAACTCTTCCCTTGGGTTCTTCGAGCATATACACCATCATGGTATAGGCTTGTTCCATGTTGAATAAGATGAGAAGAATGATGGCTATAACCAATAAACTCAGATAAGAGGATTTGAAAAAATTCCCTCCTGATTTGGCTACTTGTTCAATGAGGTGAATCACCTTATCAAAAAAATGCATAGCATGTTTGTTAGTTTTCATATTTGGTAAGCATGATTTATTGGTTATATATTGGCTAAGTTACACAAGTGTCTCAATAGAAAAAATATCCAGCTTAGCTTTTCTAAAGTTTCGTGTTCTTTTCATGACTGCGATACCATTTCTAGAACCGGCGTGGTTGGTATTGCCCTCTATAGTTTGTATGGTATCGTCGTCTACATCAATTATAATCCCGGTATGTGTCCAGTCGAATCTCGATTTTTGATTTAAAAAAATATCACCTGGTTTAATAATTGATGGGTCTTGCCTAATTTTCTGATAACGACTCAAGATACCTTTATCTAAACCTGTCTTTCCAACAATATCACAGCTATAGGTTAAAGGCATTAATGTTTTGAAATTCTTTCCTTGAGCGGAAGCTGCTTGATCGATAATGGCTTGAACGAATCCCATACACCAAAACCATACCGCACCGTCGTGCCCATCCATATAACTGCGTACCCATGGACCGCTATTGGATTGCCCTTTGATTATGAGTTCCTGTGGGTGTTCCTCCAAATGATTGTGAGCGGCTTCAATAACTAGATCTCTTAAGTTGTCTGATGTTAAGGGTGTATCGAAGGCGGAGGCCATCCCATTAGATAAAATCGAAAATAACTCTTGATCGACTATTCCCGTTGCTGGAAGCCCATGAATGGTTTGAAAGTTTTTTACCGAACGTTCTGTTGCTGGTCCGAAGTCTCCGTCTATTTCTGTAGCGGTTCCACTACTAGGATTTTTAATAGAAAAAAGCGTTAACCATGATTGAATTTTCATGACTTCTTTTCTACTATTAGTTGGTCCCTTTCTTTTTTGAGTTTCCTTAATGACTAACTCTTTTTTGTATTCATCTTTTTTCATGGTTAGTTGCTTTTATTAAGTTTTATCTAAAGATGATAAATTACCATAAAATAATACTATTTTGGTTATTTCACCAAAGTATTAAAACGGTATTTTTAGGGTATTTATACCTTGTAAACAATTCTTACAAATAAGATTGAACACCATTACTTTTTTAGAGTGATTCTAACTCCTTCTGC
>JABSPN010000269.1:0-3156 GCA_013214425.1 Flavobacteriaceae bacterium
GGGTCCCGCCCGCCTGCCAAAATCCGAAATTGCGTTTTCGTAATTCGTTTTTTTTTTCTTCTGGTCGACGGGCAATTTTGCACAGTTGAGAATCAAGAAGAAAGCCAGCGACTTATAGAAGAATTGCGCCCGTTTTTTGAAGCAGAATATATCGAAAAAATTGCGCATAACATTAAATACGACATTAAAGTATTAGCCAAATATAACCTTTCAGTAAAAGGAAAATTGTTTGACACCATGTTAGCTCATTATCTGATCAATCCTGATATGAGACACAATATGGATATACTTTCTGAAACCTACCTCAACTATCAGCCTATTTCTATTGAAACACTGATCGGAAAAAAAGGAAAAAATCAGCAATCATTTAGAACTGTTGAGTTAGCCAAACAAACTGAATATGCCGTTGAAGATGCCGATGTGACCTATCAATTAAAAGAATTATTCGAAAAGCAATTGGTAGAGACCGACACCAAAAAGCTTTTTGATGAAATAGAAATGCCATTGGTTCCTGTATTAACTGCCATGGAATTAGAAGGAATCAACTTAAATGTTGAGTTCTTAACAGAATTATCAGATGAACTCACCAGTGATATTCAGAAATTAGAAAAAGGCATCTATGAGCAAGCTGGAAAAGAGTTCAATTTAGCCTCACCTAGACAATTGGGAGTTGTGTTATTTGAAGACATGAAACTAGTAGACAAGCCTAAAAAAACTAAAACAGGTCAGTATTCGACCAGTGAAGATGTATTGAGCAAACTCAAGGAGCATCAAATCATTAACGATATTTTGAATTGGCGCTCATTAATAAAGCTTCAAAACACATATATCGACGCCTTACCTGGACAGCTAAACGAGAACACAAAACGAATTCACACCGATTATCACCAGGCAGTAGCAGCTACCGGACGTTTGAGTTCCAATAATCCGAACTTACAAAACATTCCTATCAGAACAGAAAGAGGAAGGCAAGTACGCAAAGCCTTTATCCCGAAAAATTCTCACTATACGTTAATGGCTGCCGATTACTCTCAAATTGAATTGCGCATCATTGCAGCATTGAGCGGTGATGAAAGCATGATCGAAAGTTTCGTAAAAGGAGAGGATATTCACTCGGCTACTGCAGCTAAAGTATTTGGAGTTGGACTGGACGAAGTCACTCGTGAACAACGAAGTAACGCTAAAGCGGTTAACTTCGGAATTATCTACGGACAAGGAGCTTTTACATTAGCCCAACAACAAGGTATTTCAAGAAAAGAAGCCAAAGAATTGATTGATAATTACTACACAACTTATCCGAAGTTAAAAGCTTATATGGCTAATCAAGTTGACAATGCAAGAGACAATGGCTATGTGGAAACCATTTTACAGCGTCGTCGTTATTTAAAAAACATCAACTCTCAAAATGCCATTGTTAGAGCTGGTGATGAACGAAATGCAGTAAACGCCCCTATCCAAGGTAGCGCTGCAGATATCATCAAACTCGCTATGATTAACATTCATGACAAACTTTCTAATAACGATTTACAATCTAAAATGCTCTTACAGGTCCATGATGAATTAGTATTTGATGTTCATAAAGATGAAATCGAAGCTATGAAATCACTGGTAAAATATGAAATGGAAAATGCCTATAAAATGGCCGTTCCTCTAGATGTTGAAGTCGATATGGGGGAGAATTGGCTGGAAGCGCATTAAAATAAAGACATAAAAAAATCCGCTTTTAAGCGGATTTTATTTTTCAAATTTTTCTTCCAGAATTACTCTTTTCTGTATACAATTTCGATTTGTCCGTTATTATTGATCACAAAATCTCCATTGTCATTTTGAGTTCTGATTACTGGTGTGTCTACAATAATTCTTTTGATCGTACTTCCTGCAGCAGTATATTGCTGATTGATTGTTTGTCCGTCATCAGTATAGGTCAAATCAACGATTCCGTTATTAAATGTATAAGTACCAGTTAATACTTTCTCATCACTACATATATAGGTTCCAGCCCCAGTTAATAAATCAAAGGTAATATCTTTAATTACAAGAAGCGCCGCTCCATCAGGCAATAAGTTAATCTGATTCGTATCGAAACATACAATCTCTTCTAATTGATTGAACGAAGTCGTCCCATCTCCATTAAAATCTGCCGCTGGGTTAGTTATATATGATATTTGTAAATACGTCCCTGAAGGATCTGTTACCGTCGTTGAACCTCCATCATCATCTCCAGAACACGACATTAAAAATGTAACTCCTACTAGTGTTAATAAAAAATTTCTCATTGTTATAATTTGTTTGTTCATCTCGCAGCAAAAGTATAGCTTTTCTGTTAAACTATAGTATAAATCGATGGGTTGCCTTGTTTAAAAAGATATTTTCCAGTTGTTGTTGTGCGATTTGATCGTCTAATCCTTCAATTAAAGTAGCAGTAAGATCAGCAAAACCAGTTGCGCTTGGCGACCATACCAAAAAGATATCAGACCCTGGAATATGCTCCCATCTCAATAACAGATTCGCTCTAAATTGCACAAACGAAAAATCTGGATTCCCTACGCTGTAATCTGAGCTGCCGCCCATATTTTCTTCAACCTCATATACCCCATTATTAAATTTAATTTGATCTGAAGTGTATTGATGGAAACGATCCTATAGATTGACGGCAATAGGATTCGTTACATATTTAAACTGTGAATGTCTACCTCTAGCAATAAAAGGCTCTCGTTAGAACTACAAAGTCAAATTCGGGTTGATATTGTAATTCACCCTTAAAAAGACGCTCAATGAGTGCTGAATTATTGTTGCTTGAATATAAGGTGTTGTACCATTATACTGTATTACGTATTGAGTTTTATTCGGATTTGTTCTATATAGCGATCCGACAGATACTCGTAAGGCATTTATTGACTGATATGTCACATCATCGCTTAATTAAAAAACGAAAAGTTGTTTTGTTTTACTCCTGAATACACATCACCTAAACTCGTTCTAAGTTTTTTCCTTTCAACTGTTGCGAAGGACATAAAATTGATGTTTTCAATAGAAAAACAGTAACGGGGGCCGCTTTGCAAAATCGTATTCTTGAAAATTCTTGGTTTATGAATATACTATGCACCTACCCACCAGTTACTTTGAAACTGAGCATTTCCTGAAACTCTGCACTGA
>JABSPN010000269.1:3166-4715 GCA_013214425.1 Flavobacteriaceae bacterium
GTCACAACTAGTAAACTGATTAAAATTAGCGCTTACCCTCTTGAAATTCCCAAATGGCTGTACTGTTGTATAACTTAAATTGACCAATTATTTTCTATCATCTGCCTGTCGTAAAAATCCAACATCGTTGAATTCCAATTCTTGGGATCTCCACAAAAAATCAATTATTATAACGCCAATTACCAGAACTGGCTTTCCCTGCTTCTATCTTTCCTCCTGTTTCTGTTAAAGAAGTTCTATTGGGATCTATTTCTACGTGACTAGCATCTACTCTTCCGAATAAATAAGGATCTCTGGGTTGCATCAATTGCTTCTTTACTCCCTTTTATATGACTCGCCAGAAAGTTCTTTCAACATAATATTTTCTGTCTTTCCAGTTATGTCTGAAATCCAATCGGCCTGTTTAGGCTTCTTTTCTTAAAAAAGCACTCAGGTTATCATCGTAAATGATTTTGAATTTGGTCTGTTCTGTTGCTGGTGTATTATTATCGGGCTAGTCTCCTATGTAATCGCCAGTCCACTCCAATTTATCCCAGGAAGGTTCATTAATTAAACCATCTATTATGGGTTTTTGGCATCTGTAATTGATGTTGTGGTATAGACTCGTTTGAGTACGGGTGTGCACTCCTGAGCATGAATAGAATAGTCGATTAACAGCAGTAACGCTGTTAAAGTGATTGATGATGATCGGTTCATAATTAAGTTAAGTTTCTTCTAAAAATGATATAAAATTAACCGCATCGTTAAGTAGATTGGAAGGATTAATAAACGATTAACACACTTTAACACCGAAAACAGGAATCACAGATTAAGATGATATTTGATAAAGCACTTAATAAACCCATTCCCACTCAATAAATTACCACTCTAAATATTCTATCTCTGCTGTTTGATATATAAATTATTAGTTGTACTTTTGCAGACTCTTTTTAAAAGAGAAGGAATGTTTAACAATTAAAATTTGTAGTGTGGACACATTAAGTTACAAAACTGTATCGGCTAATAAAGCTACTGTAAACAAGGAGTGGGTTTTAGTTGACGCAGATGGTCAGACTCTAGGACGTCTTGCTTCAAAAGTTGCAAAACTTTTAAGAGGTAAGCACAAGCCTAATTTTACACCACACGTTGATTGCGGAGATAATGTTGTAGTTATCAATGCTGAAAAAATCAACTTAACAGGAAACAAGTGGAACGACAAAACATACGTTCGTCACACAGGTTATCCAGGTGGTCAAAGAACTCTTACTGCAACAGAGTTATTCGAAAAAGATGCGACTCGTGTAGTAGAAAAATCAATCAAAGGAATGTTACCTAAAAATAAATTAGGTAGTGCAATTTTCCGCAATTTAAAAGTTTATGCTGGTGCAGAGCACGATCAAGAGGCTCAAAAACCAAAAGCAATTAATTTAAACGATCTAAAGTAAGATGGAAGTAATTCACAAAATTGGTAGAAGAAAAACTGCCGTTGCTCGTGTATATGTTTCAGAAGGAAAAGGAAACATCACGATTAACAAAAAAGAATTAAACAACTACTTCCCTACAGCTACTT